>CACAXU010000001.1 GCA_902536515.1 uncultured Litorivicinus sp.
GCTTGGTGCATTCCCTCAGTTCGCAAGAAGCGAGGTCGTGGTGAGCGTTTGCGTGATGCACTTCAATCCCTCGGACCTATATTTGTAAAATTCGGGCAAATGCTATCGACCAGGCGTGATCTGTTACCTCCGGATATAGCAGGACCATTGGCCGAACTTCAAGATCGTGTCAAACCGTTTTCAGGTGAAGTCGCCAAATCCATTATAGAGTCAGAATTAGGTCGGTCGGTCGATGAGGTCTTCAGTGAGTTTTCATCAGACGTCATGGCGTCTGCCTCAGTTGCGCAGGTCCATTCCGCTCGCCTCAAGTCCGGCGAACAAGTGATTGTAAAAGTGATTCGACCTGGAATCGAGAAAGTCATCGAAGAAGATCTCAAACTGATGATGACGATTGCCAAGTTTGTTGAGAAAAACTTTGTTGATGGAAAGCGGCTAAAGCTCGTGCAGGTTGTATCTGACTATCGCATGACCATCTTGGATGAGTTGGATTTAATGCGTGAAGCGGCGAATGCTGCATTAATCCGTCGTAATTTCGCGAATTCACCGATCTGTTATGTGCCCGAAATCTACTGGGACTATACACGCAGAAATGTGATGGTCGAAGAGCGGATTTATGGTATACCAATCTCTCGCGTGGACATTTTTAATGAGAAAAAGGTCAACATGGAGAAGCTGGCCGAGAGTGGAGTTGAAATCTTCTTTACTCAAGTATTTGATCACAGCTTCTTTCACGCAGACATGCACCCCGGAAATGTGTTTGTTGATATTTCAGATCCCGAAAACCCGGTGTATAAAGCGATCGACTTCGGCATCGTTGGCACACTTGATCCTGAATCACAAGCCTATCTCGCACAAAATTTAATTGCTTTCTTTGATCGAGACTACCGCGCTGTTGCCGAATTACACGTAGAATCAGGCTGGGTACCTAAAAATACCAACATCGGTGAATTCGAAAGTGCGATCCGCACAGTTTGTGAACCGATCTTTCAAAAGCCGCTCGGTGAAATTAGTTTTGGCGTCCTGCTCATCCAGTTATTCGAAGTCGCACGGCGTTTTCAAATGGAAGTACAGCCACAATTGGTCTTGCTTCAAAAAACATTGCTCAACATCGAAGGGCTTGGTCGAGAGCTGTATCCAGAACTAGACCTTTGGAATGCCGGAAAGCCATTTCTTGATCGTTGGGTTAAAGAGCGTCTTGGTCCGAAAGGTATTGTTGATTACACCAAGCGCAACATCTCCCGTTGGGCAGTTCAGTTCCCAACATTAACCAATACGTTACTGTCTGCCCCTGAACGGCTAGAACGGCTAGAACTGATTCAACTTGAGCAAGCAAATGCGCTACAACTTCTTGGCCAAGAGATAAAAAAGCGGAGACTGACGGGATACATGAGTACAGTTCTTGGCGGGAGTGGTTTAATCGTTGCTGCGGCGGCTTTGATTGCGGAACATGCTTGGCTTACAGGGCATTGGCCATTTGCTATTGCCGTGCTATCACTTGTGCTTTTGGTGAGACGCTGATGATCGAGATCAAGGATGAGAATACAAGACGGCAATTACTCGATGCGGTAAATTTCAACGCTGATGGGCTTGTGTGTGCAGTCGCTCAAGACCACCAATCAAAAGAGATCTTAATGGTCGCATGGATGGACCGAGAAGCACTCGGTGAGACGCTATACCAAGGTCAAGTCGTCTACTATTCACGCTCGCGTGGAAAACTGTGGCGTAAGGGTGAATCTTCTGGTCAAACACAACAATTAGTCGACATTCGGATCGATTGTGATAAAGATACCGTGCTTTTAGGTGTCCTACAGACTGGCGTCGCCTGTCATACCGGACGTCGATCCTGTTTTTCGTGGTCACCCGAAAGTGATGGTGAATGGGAGGCCGTTGAACCAGTGGAAGTTGATCCAAAGACTTTGTATGGAGGCGACGCATGACAGTAATCGAGTTTCTGGAAGACATGCTCGCTGAGCGGCGCTTTGGTGATCCCGAAAAATCATACGTGTCAAAGTTGCATCATAAGGGTCTCGACCACATCTTAAAGAAAGTCGGTGAAGAGGCAACTGAGGTTGTGATGGCGGCCAAAGATGCGGCTAGATCTGAAAATAACGAGGATGTGATCCATGAAGTTGCCGACCTATGGTTTCATACATTGGTGTTACTCTCTCACCTAGAAGAGCCACCGAGTGCGGTTTTGGCGGAACTAGAACGACGTTTGGGTGTCAGTGGTCTCGTTGAGAAGGCAAATCGAGAGAATTAAGATGATTGATTGCCTATTTTGTAAAATTCGCGACGGTGAAATACCCGCCGATATCATTTACAGAGACGATGACTGCTTGGCATTTCGGGATGTTAATCCGAAAGCTCCGGTGCATTTTTTGGTCATTCCGCAGCGACACATTGAAAATTTATTTGATACGACACCCGTTGATGAAGGCTTGTTGGGACGAATTCAGCTAAAGATTCCGCAGATTGCAAAGGAACAAGGACTGGATTCGGGATTCAGAACGGTGTTGAATACGGGACCTGGAGGCCATCAGGAGGTGTATCACATGCACTATCATGTTCTCGGGGGCGGCCCGTTTACCGGCTTTAATTAACAACACATAAGACAATAGGAGTCCGTTATGGGAGTTGGTGGTATCAGCATCTGGCAGTTACTGATTATCTTGGCCATCGTGATCATGATCTTTGGTACTAAAAAATTGAAATCACTCGGCACCGACCTTGGGAGTGCAGTGAAAGGTTTCCGAGCATCAGTAACCGATAAGTCAGAAGACAAGGATGCTGAAGGCGCAGCGGATACAAAAGCCGAAAGTACCGTCCAACAAAACGAATCAGCTGAAACGCAACAGACCGAACAAAAAGAGAAAGTCTAAGTGTTCGATATTGGTGCGACAGAGCTGTTGCTTGTCGCAATCATTGGCCTCGTTGTTGTTGGTCCAGAGCGTTTACCTCGGCTTGCCCGCACACTTGGGTTGTGGGTTAAACGGCTTCGTGGACAAGTTCAATCCATTCAAAAGGATATCAATCGCGAGTTGGAGCTCGAGGACCTGAAGCGCCAGTTGGAAGAGCGCGGCGGTGGACTAAAAATGGAAGATATTGCTGGGGAGGACCCTTTGGGCCTCAGCCAGACGAGTAATACGACGCAAGCAGAAAAGAATGAGCGATCCTAGCTTGAATGATCAACCCCTGATCGTCCACCTCATCGAATTACGAGACCGACTCATTCGGATCTTAGTCGTAATTCTCTTCTTCTTTTTAGGCTTTATCGCATTTGCGAATGATCTTTACGCCTATCTCGCGAATCCGTTGCAATCACTGTTACCGGAAGGCGCTTCGATGATTGCAACGCAAGTTGCATCGCCGTTTCTCGCACCATTCAAACTTGCGTTTTATCTTAGCGTCTATTGTGGAGCCCCAATGATTCTTTACCAGCTATGGGGATTCGTCGCGCCAGGTCTTTACGATAACGAAAAGAAGCTAGCTGGACCACTGCTCATCTCTAGCATTATTTTGTTTTATGCCGGGATGGCTTTCGCGTACTTTGCAGTGTTCCCGCTTGTATTCGGGTTCTTCACGACAATCGGGCCAACTGGCGTGACGGTGATGACCGACATCGACGCCTATCTTTCCTTCGTACTAAAATTGTTCCTTGCATTTGGGCTTGCCTTTGAAATCCCTGTTGCAACGATGTTGCTTATTAAAGCAGGAATCGCCTCACCCCAGTCGCTGAAAAGCAAACGTCCCTATGTATTTATTGGTTGCTTTGTCGTTGGTATGCTGGTCACGCCGCCAGATGTGATTAGCCAAACATTGCTCGCAGTACCTATGTGGCTACTGTTCGAAGTTGGTTTAATTGGTTCGCGCTTCCTTGGGCAGCCGAAATCAAAGACAGACGATGATGTCGACGATGGACCACCTGAAGCAAGTGAATCACCGGCCGGTGCCACAGTTACTAATGAAGTAATCGAAGATGAGCCAAAGGATGGCGAGATGGATGAGTTCGATCTGTATGCACCAGTGGAAAACGGCGAGACTGATTCACCAATCATCGAAGAGCTTGATAATCCCGAGCCCCTGGACGGACACGACTCTGACGTAGGACCTTCAAAACCGCCGTCGACCTAGTTATGCGTGACCATATAATGCAGCCATATCCTGCGTAGCCTGACACAGCCCCTCAGCCATTTCAGGACCAAACGCGCAGTGCCCCGCGCGATCAAGAATTTGAAGTTTCAAATTCGGGTAGAGCGCCTTTAGATCGTGGGCATTACTAACTGGACAGACGTGATCATTTGCGCCATGTAGTAACCACATCGGAGTCGAGTCGAGTTCTTCATGTTTCGCTTGAAAAACGGACTCAGACAGAAAACAACTGTGGCTAAGGTAATGGTGCTCGACCTGAGCGGTGGTGAGTTCACGACGTAGAGATCTTTGATTTGTTTGGTTTGCCTGTGAGTCGCAAGTCGATAATCGATGCTCCCATAAATTCCATGCTCGCGCTGCTTGCAGCTGAGTGAATTCATCGTCGGCATGAAGTAGTTGTTGATAGGCCTTGAACACCGTTTCAAGCTGGGGATCCTGATCGTTGATCGGTGCAGTAAAATCCGCCCAAGCAGCAGGGTAAAGCGTTGCCGCTCCACCACCATATAACCAATTGAGGTTTTCAGGAGTATTCAGAAAAACCCCTCGCAAAATCAAACCAAGACAATTCTTAGGCCGTTCCATTGCATATAACAGAGCAAGGGTTGCACCCCAAGAACCGCCAAATAGGACGTATCGGGCAACGTCGAAATGGGCGGTAATCAAATCGAGATCTAACAGCAAATGACTGGTGGTGTTTGTCGAGAATAAGTCTATGGACTCAGAACGGCCACACCCTCGTTGATCAAAACACAATACATTAAACACGTCGGGACAAAAAAATCGAGGCATCAATGGTGATGTTCCAGAACCTGGACCACCGTGCAGACAAATTACTGGGAGACCGTTGGAATTGCCAAAGCACCCAACCCACAGGCGATGTCGACCGTCAGACGTGGTCAACATCTCTTCGCGATACGGTTTGAGATCAGGATATAGTCTGTGCATACGCCCCCTAACGGGGCGGCATGCACTCCTAGCTTGCCGCCTTTGAGCGTCCCGCGCGTTTGCGGTCCGACTCTTTCAGTAATTTTTTACGAAGTCGAATATGGTTTGGTGTTACTTCGACAAGTTCATCATCATCAATGAATTCGAGTGCAGACTCAAGCGTCATCCGAATTGGTGGTGTGAGAACGAGATTCTCGTCAGTCCCTGCAGCTCGAATATTAGTGAGTTGCTTCCCTTTGATCGGATTGACTGGAAGGTCGTTGTTACGTGAATGAATGCCAAGCAACATTCCCTCATAAACATCCACCCCAGGACCAATCATGAGGCGACCGCGATCCTGAAGGTTAAACAGTGAGTACGCCGTGGCTGTGCCATCAGTCATCGAAACTAAAACACCATTAATTCGATTCCCCAAATCGCCCGGCTTAACGGATCCGTAATGATCAAACACATGACTCATGACGCCAGTCCCTGAGGTCATCGTTAGAAATTGAGACTGGAAGCCAATCAGTCCACGAGCGGCGATAATGTACTCCAGGCGCAAACGACCCTGGCCGTCTGGCACCATGTTCTTCATGTCGCCCTTACGAAGACCCATCGCCTCCATTACAGCACCTTGATGCTGGTCTTCAATATCGATAGTGACGTATTCATAGGGTTCTTCTTTGACTCCGTCCACCTCACGAAAAATCACCTCGGGTCGAGAGACACCAAGCTCGAATCCTTCGCGTCGCATCGATTCAATCAAAACGGACAAGTGGAGCTCGCCGCGACCAGAAACCACAAACTTATCCGGCGAATCCCCCTGTTCAACGAGGAGCGCAACATTATAAATTAATTCGCGATCTAGACGATCTTTAATGTTCCTTGAAGTTACGTATTTACCGTCTTTTCCGGCAAACGGGCTATCATTTACTTGAAATGTCATACTAATCGTTGGCTCGTCAACAGTCAGTGGAGATAACCCTTCCGGCGCTTCAACCGAACAAATAGTGTCTGAAATTGACAGCGGTTCCAAACCAGTGATGCAGACGATGTCACCCGCTGTGGCGGATTGTTGTTCAATCCGTTCAAGGCCCAAATACCCGAGAATCTGGAGGATCTTTCCGTTGCGACTGCTGCCATCAGGGTTAACGACCGTTACCTGTTGATTCCGTTTCAACTGACCACAACGAATCCGGCCAACACCAATGACACCCTGAAATGAATTGTAATCCAACGCGGAAATTTGCAGCTGAAGTGGTCCATCGAGATCGACCTCGGGAGCCGGGCAATGGTCCACAATGGCCTGAAGAATCGGCTCCATGCTTCTTGTAAGTTGGTCTGGCTCTGGACCCGACAACTCATTAATAGCTGAACAATACACCATCGGGAAATCAAGTTGGTCATCCGTGGCACCGAGCTGATCAAATAGATCAAATACCTTGTCAATTGTACCGTGCGGATCTGCACCAACCTTATCCACTTTGTTGACGATAACAATTGGTTTCAGGCCCTGATTAAAAGCTTTTTGAGTTACAAACCGTGTCTGCGGCATGGGACCTTCGGCTGCATCAACGACCAACAGTACCGCATCGACCATCGCCAATACGCGTTCAACTTCACCACCAAAATCGGCGTGACCGGGCGTATCCACGACGTTAATCCGAAAGTCATTCCAATTGAGACCGGTATTTTTCGCAAGGATTGTGATCCCACGCTCTTTTTCCTGGTCATTCGAATCCATTACCCGTTCATTTTGGATTTCTTTTCTATCGAGGGTGCCAGATGCGGCAAGTAGCTTATCGACGAGTGTGGTTTTCCCATGGTCAACGTGCGCAATTATCGCCACATTACGTATCCGTTCAATCATAAAGTCCTCCGAGCGCGCGGGAGTATAACGGACACTCGATGACAGCTGTGTGTTTTTTTCTCGACTTGTTTGCACTATTATCGTGCAGTAATCTCGCTTATATGCACAGACCGAGTGCAATTTCTTGGCAACTTGCACCACAATAGTACCTGTATCCGCTTAGAAACCAAGCAGTTATCAAAACGGCATAGCGATTGCTTTGCGGACCTGTACGGTCAACTTGAAATTAGTTGAGATTATGAGTTTGACATACGGAGTCAAAAATGTCTGAAAACACCTTGAAATTAATCGCCGATAACGAAGCGCGTTGGGTGGACCTTCGCTTCACAGACCCACGTGGAAAAGAGCAACATGTGACTTTCCCAGCCTCGAAAGTAGATAGTGAGTTTTTTGCCGAAGGTGCAATGTTCGATGGTTCCTCGATAGCTGGTTGGAAGGGTATTAATGAATCAGACATGATCTTGATGCCCGATGACGCAACCGCAGTCGTTGACCCGTTTACAGAAGAGGTAACTGTTAACTTAAGGTGCAACATTGTTGAGCCAAGTACTATGCAGGGATACGAGCGCGACCCTAGGTCAGTGGCCCTTCGCGCTGAAGAGTATCTAAAGTCGACCGGAATCGGTGATGCATCCTTCTTTGGACCGGAACCTGAGTTTTTTGTATTTGATAATGTGCAGTGGAAGGCCGACATGTCTGGGGCGATGTACAAAATCGATGCCGAGGAAGCGGCTTGGGCAAGTAGCGCTGAGTTTGATGGCGGCAACATGGCACACCGACCAGGCGTCAAAGGCGGTTACTTCCCTGTCCCTCCAATCGACTCTGCAATGGATTTGAGAACTGCCATGTGCGAAACCATGGGAGCAATGGGCCTACAGGTAGAAGTTCACCATCATGAAGTTGCGACCGCCTGTCAAAACGAGATTGGAGTGAAGTTCAACACTCTCGTGAACAAAGCTGATGAAGTTCAAATACTTAAGTACGTTGTGCATAACGTTGCTCATGCCTACGGTAAAACGGCAACGTTTATGCCTAAACCATTGGTCGGCGATAATGGATCGGGTATGCACTGCCACCAGTCCATCTGGAAAAATGGCGAAAACTTATTTGCGGGCAATGGTTATGCCGGCCTGTCTGATGAAGCTCTTTACTATATCGGCGGCATCATCAAACATGCTCGAGCCGTCAATGCTTTTGCAAACGCATCTACAAACTCCTACAAACGCTTGGTCCCGGGTTTCGAAGCGCCTGTGATGCTCGCATATTCTGCACGAAACCGTTCTGCATCAATTCGTATTCCTTACGTTTCAAGTGCGAAAGGTCGCCGGATCGAAGTCCGCTTCCCCGACCCAACAGCGAATCCCTATCTGGCGTTCTCCGCGATGTTAATGGCCGGTCTTGACGGGATACAGAATAAGATCCATCCAGGTGAAGCCGCAAGCAAAGATCTGTACGACCTCCCAGAAGAAGAAGCCCTCGCTATTCCAACGGTTGCCTCTAGTCTCGAACAAGCCTTGGATGCACTTGATGCAGATCGGGCGTTCCTGACAGCTGGTGGTGTTTTTACCGATGATATGATCGATGGATACATGGAGTTGAAGCGCGAAGAAGTTGAACGACTGAATATGACTACCCATCCAGTCGAATTCGGCATGTATTATAGCGTGTGAAGGCAATGACGGAGGCGCGAGTCTCCGTCATTACAACACCATGTATCTAGCACTTCTTAACTCTTTGAACAACGGGATAATGGTATTGGACGCTAGCGGAAAAATCTGGTGGGCTAACGAATCAGCATGTCGAATAGTCTCGACTAATTGGAAATATTTGAAGAATCGCGAGTTGTCAGATTTTATGGCCAGTGCACAAGCTGGTGAAGTCAATGACTCACTAGTCGATTGCGTCAAACTGGGACATAACTTTACCTATCGGGAATTGCAACTTGTTTCGGGTCGATCTATGTCAACGATAGATGCCTCGTTTAGTAAGTTAGAGCACAGCTTTGATGGCAATGGATCAATTTTGGTTGAACTAGCTGAAGTAGATCAAATCCTCAAAATAGCACGTGAAGCAAGGTATTCAAAAGACGAGCAAAGCTCAAAACAATTATTGCGAGGTCTAGCGCATGAAATTAAAAATCCGCTTGGCGGAATTAAAGGAGCCGCCCAATTACTCTCGAAAGAAGCTGATGCGTCGATCTACCAAGACTACCTTGAAGTAATAATTACCGAGACAGATCGGCTTACCAGTTTGGTCGACAACTTAGTGGGGCCAAACATTAAGCAAGTTAATGATTCGATTAACATTCACAGACTGTTGGAACAGTGCAGGTCTCTGCTAAGCGCTCAAGCAGGCGGTAAAATAGATTTCCAAAGAGATTACGATCCGTCGTTACCAGAGACCATGGGAAGCGCACAGCAACTCTATCAAGCCATTTTAAACATCACCAAAAACGCCTTAGAAGCAGTCACTGAATCGGATACCTCATTGCCGTGGGTCCGGTTCAGCACTCGCGCCATTCGCCGTGCACTTCCTGGAATAAAAGGCGCGCATACAATGCTACGAGTGCGGATAGAGGATAATGGGCCGGGCATTCCAGAAGATCTGAAAGAAAGAATTTTCTTTCCCATGGTATCTGGTCGAGCCCAAGGCTCAGGACTCGGATTATCCATCACACAAACAATCATCTCGCGGCATCGCGGATGGATTGAAGTGGAATCTGAACCGGGACATACCGCCATAGATGTGATGTTGCCATTGGGAGATATGCCATGAGTTCACCTACTGTTTGGGTGGTTGATGATGACCGCTCTATACGCTGGGTTCTTGAAAAAGCGCTCCAGAATGCTGGTTACAAACACTCGGTTTTTGACTCAGCGAAGGCTGCACGAAAAGCACTCGAAGTAAACACTCCAACCGTCGTGATGACAGACATCCGTATGCCTGGAGAAGACGGTTTTTCTCTCCTTGAGCACCTTCACACTGTCTCTCCCAAGCTTCCAGTGATCGTTATGACCGCTCACTCGGATTTAGACAGTGCCGTCGCCTCATACAGCCGCGGGGCCTTCGAATACCTTCCCAAGCCCTTCGATGTCGATGACGCTATTTTACTGGTTCAACGGGCTCTCGAGCGTCATCAAGAGCCGACTCTGATGACTGAGGCCGATTCTAACGAAGTACAACCACTTATGTTGGGGGAGGCGCCGGCAATGCAGGATGTGTTCAGAGCGATCGGGCGACTCGCTCAAGCTGAAATCACCGTATTGATTAATGGAGAGTCAGGTACGGGTAAAGAATTGGTGGCCAAAGCCGTCCACGCGAATTCACCACGAAAAGGCGGGCCATTTATTGCGTTGAACATGGCAGCCATCCCGAAAGACTTAGTTGAATCCGAACTATTCGGTCACGAAAAGGGGTCATTTACTGGTGCAACTGGTGCTCGCATCGGGCGCTTTGAACAAGCAAACGCCGGAACACTCTTCCTCGATGAAATCGGAGATATGCCATTCGACACGCAAACACGTCTATTACGGATACTCGCAGATAATGAGTTTTATCGCGTAGGAGGCACATCTCCAGTTAAGGTAAATGTAAGAATCATTGCCGCGACCCACCAGAATTTGGAAGAACGCGTCAAAGAAGGCCTGTTTCGCGAGGATTTATTCCACAGGCTTAATGTGATCCGTATTCAATTACCCGCCCTAAGAGATCGCAGAGAAGACATTCCAGCACTCGCTGAACACTTCTTAGCACTCGCTGCGCGGGAAATTAGCACCGAATCCAAACATCTCGGCGAGGATGCAAAGCGGGCGCTCGCTGAATTTAGTTGGCCTGGCAATGTTCGCCAGCTCGAGAACATGTGTCGCTGGCTTTCAGTGATGGCACCAAATCCACAAATCCAAGCGCAAGATCTACCACCTGAAGTGATATCACCGACAGAAACAACGCATCGATCAGCATTAACGTGGACTAGCCTTCTCCGCGAACGGGCCGCGAGCTTAATTAAATCTCATGAGGGTGAGGTGATCGGCAAGTTGACTGAAGAGCTTGAGAGGACCTTGATCGAGGTTGCGCTGACAGATACTGCCGGCCGCAAAAAAGAGGCAGCCGAAAAACTAGGCTGGGGTCGGAACACCCTCACCCGCAAACTAAAAGAGCTTGGATTCGCAGAGGCAGATATCGCCGAAGATTAATTCGTTGTTTGTTGCTTGCGCTGCTCCAAGAGTGCATCAAAGTTTATAGGCGCAAGCATCGGCGCTGGGAACGTCGCTTTCACGGCCAATGAATCGATCGTTTCGCGTGCATATGGGAACAAGATATTGGGGCACATTGAACCCAAAACGTGTTCGACTGTCGCGTCGTCAAACCCTTGCAGTACAAAAACCCCCGCTTGGTGAATCTCGATCAAAAATGCAACCTCGTCATCAGTCTTCACAGTCGCACCGAGCTTCAAAACGACCTCATACAATGTATCACTCAGTTTTTCGTTGGTGACATCCACCTCAAGTCCAAGCTTGGGATTCCACTGTTTTTCGAAGATTTGAGGCGCTTTCGGCGATTCAAGCGATAAATCTTTTGTGTAAACTCTAGCAATCGAAAAATTCTGCGCAACTTCTTCAGACATGAATACCTGCTTCCTTTAACCATACATTAAGTTGTCCCGAACGAAGTGCGTCCTGCGTATCATCACAACCACCTACATGGTGATCACCGATGAATACCTGAGGCACGGTAAGCCGGTTGGTGATTTCCATCATTTCCTCACGCTTTTCCGGGTTTTTATCAACACGAATCTCTTCATAAGGAACTTTCATGTCATCAAAAATCCGTTTTGCCATGATGCAAAATGGGCAGAATCCAGTGGTATACATCACCACCTTGCTCATGATGACTTCCCTTTTTTTGTGGGTAGTGATGCAGCTGTCCATTCAGACATGCCACCGGCTAGCCGGACAACGTTTTCGAACCCCCGTTTTTTTAACGTTTTCGCAATTGATCCTGCTGAGGTTCCCATTTTGCAAACAACGACCACTCGATGTGCTTTATAACGGTCAATCTCGGACACTTTTTTATCGAATACACTCGCCGGGAGATTGTACGCCCCAGCAATATGCCCCTGGGTAAATTCTTTTTGTTCACGAATATCAAGAATTAGTGCGTTCTCGCGATTAATCATCCGAGTCGCTTCAGTCGTATTCACTGACTTACCCGCTTTTTTAGTTTCCGTATAGTAAAGTGTTCCAACCGCAGAGACCCACAACACCATAAGCACCCAGTTTTCCTGAGCAAATCCGATAAATTCCTGCATAAATGACGAGAGACCGTGATCCAAATTAAGACGTCGAGTATAATGATGTCGCTGACGAAGTCACGGGTCCCTCGTTAGATCCATGCCTAGGCCCGTAATATTCGATCAATTCTGGACCATTAAATGCGACCTAAACCCGTTGTACTGTTAATTTTAGATGGCTTTGGAATCCGCGAAGGTGCGGATGACAATGCGATCTATCATGCAAGCACACCAACATTTGATCGTTTGGCTCAAAACGCCCCATATGCCCATTTGGAAACATCGGGTGAAGCAGTTGGTTTGCCAAAAGGCCAAATGGGCAACTCTGAAGTTGGTCACATGAATCTCGGGACTGGCCGCATTGTTTATCAGGATTTCACTCGTATTAGTAAAGCAATCGATGAAGGCGACTTCGAAACCAACGAAGTCCTTGTCAGTGCGTGTCGTCAAGCTAAAGCTCAAGAAGGCACACTTCATGTTCTCGGATTGTTAAGCCCAGGTGGTGTTCATAGCCACGAAGATCATATTGAAGCAATGATTGGCTTAGCAGATTCGTTGGGCGTTCCGATGACAAGACTACACGCCTTTTTGGATGGTCGGGATATGCCCCCAAAATCAGCGGAACCTTCGCTGGTCCGATTCCAACGGTTAGAAACGGTTCACACGAATTACAAACTCTCAAGCCTTTGCGGCCGCTACTATTCAATGGACCGTGACAATAATTGGGATCGCATCCGGAGCGCATTCAATCTGATCACCAAAAGCCAGGCTGAGTTCTCAGCAGGAACGGCAGTTGAAGGCTTGCAACAAGCATACCAACGAGGCGAGACGGATGAATTTCTGAAGGCGACACGCCTCGGTGAATCCTGGGAAATGCGGCCTGAGGATGTCGTCATCGTGATGAACTTCAGAGCCGATCGAGCGAAACAAATTACCAAAGCGCTTACGACGCATTTGCTTCCTGAGCTCAGTCGACCAAGCTGGATTCAAGAAGTCGCTGTTTCGACACTGACACAGTATTCAGACGATCTGGGCGTACGCGTCGCCTTCCCCCCAGAACCGCTGACTAATACCCTTGGTGACGTCGTCTCAAATGCTGGATTATCGCAGCTACGAATTGCAGAAACGGAGAAATACGCTCACGTCACCTTTTTCTTTAGCGGCGGCCAAGAAGCCCACGTGACTGGAGAACACCGCGAACTCATCCCCTCTCCAAAAGTTGCGACTTATGATTTGCAGCCCGAAATGAGTGCTCCTGAAGTGACAGCTTATCTCGTCGATGCCATCTCATCTCAGAAATTTGATTTTATCGTGTGCAACTACGCAAATGGCGATATGGTCGGTCATACCGGGAATTTCGATGCAACCGTCAAGGCAGTTGAAGCGCTTGATCAGGCAGTTGAGCTCGTACTGCAGGCATGTAATTCAGTTGGAGGTGCTTGCCTGATTACCGCCGATCACGGAAACGCTGAGCAGATGATCGATCCAGATAACGGACAACCATTCACAGCACATACGACCGGACCCGTACCGATTTGGTTAGGCGCGAATCCTGTGAACGCATCAGGCCTTTCGGCAGGAGCCTTACAAGACGTCGCTCCAACACTACTCGCACTTCTCGGCATGGATCAACCCGCAGAAATGACCGGTCGGTCGCTCCTGAAATTCTAATGCATCGGATCCTCTGGTTATCGATCGCTCTATGGAGCATTCAGAGCCAGGCGAATGAAATTCGTGACGCAGAGACGCAACGTCAGAAGGCTGAGCAACAACTAAAAACGCTGAAGCAAGATGTTCAGCTGAATACAAAAAAACTGAAGGTCATTGAGTCTGAGCTCAATCGTCTGAACTTGGAATCAAAAAAACTCACCCGCGAAATTACCTCCTCTGAACAATTACTTCGCGAGTTAACCGAAACACAGAAAACGACAGAAGAGAACATCAACGGGATTGCCTTAGAATTAAAAAATTTGATTGAACAATATCGCACAGAGTTGGTTGCTTATTACGTCACTGGATCAACATTGCGATCAAATGCAGCCACTGACAATAAACTGGCCGACTACTATCCGTTCCTTCTCGATGCACGACAAAATAATGCACGTGCGATTGAGCAAAAAGCCGACGATCTCCGCTCCCTGCTTGCAGAACAAGAGCAACAGACGCAAATCGCACGAAAAACATTGCTCGACTTGACCGATACAAGGGATGCGTTATCACAAAAAACCCGGGACCAACGACAAATATTGGCGAGTATTAGTCGCAAACTGAAAACGAAACAACAGCGGGAGGATGCGTTGAACTCAGATCTCCAATCCCTTGATCGCCGCATTAAGTCGCTACAACTTCAATCTGGTAGCGCAGGGCTTAAATCCCTCAAAGGAAAAATGCAATGGCCCGTTGACGGTCGCGTACTCAGACGGTTTGGGCAAAACCGGCAAGATGGTTTTGGCGATTGGCAGGGGCTTGTGATCGGTACGACGGATAACAGCGAAGTGAAGGCTGTACAAACAGGCAAAGTGGCTTATGCCGGATATCTCCTTGGCTATGGCCTGGTCGTGGTCATTGCCCACAACGACGGTCATGCGACGATTTATGGCCATAACCAAAGTTTAACAGTTGAAACCGGTCAAATCGTTTTAACGAGGCAAGTGATTGCGATTGCTGGAAATACAGGTAGTCTGGATGTCACAGCGTTATATTTTGGAGTGACTAGAAATGGAAAGCCAGTCAATCCAAGCTCATGGGTAAATTGAGAAAATAATGAAAGACATTCGAAACATTCTGCACTTTCTTCTTATCGTTCCTTTAGCCGCTCAGGCCACAGAGCGGTCATCTGACGTTGAATCATTAGATGCGTTACGTGCTTTCGTTGAAGTCTATGAGCATATCAAAGGCGAATATGTTGAAGAAATTGATGACCAAACATTACTAAATGATGCCATTAATGGCATGTTGACAAGGCTTGACCCGCATTCGGGTTACCTCAAACCACGCGATGTTTCGAGTCTTCGAGACTCAACATCTGGTTCATTTGGCGGAATCGGGATCGAAATGGATGTGATCGATGGTCTTATCGAAGTCATTGCACCGATCGATGACTCTCCCGCCTCACGTGCAGGAATTCTCGCAAAAGATATCATTACTCACGTTGACGACGAACCTCTGCGAAATATTAGCCTCCAAGAAGCCATTGAAATCTTACGCGGCCCTCTCGGATCGGTTGTCACTCTTGGCATTCTCAGGGAGGTCGAGGGCCAGCCTCAAGAAGTCACCGTGTCACTCGAGCGCGCAGTCATCCGAGTTACGAGTGTTAGGCATGAAATGCTACCCCACGGTATTGGTTACCTGCGAATCTCGCAGTTTCAAAATCGCACAGGTCCAGATTTGATTAGTGCAATTAGCAATTTCCAATCTCAGGGCGAATTCAATGGGTTAATTCTTGATTTAAGAAATAACCCTGGTGGGGTTTTATCGGCCGCAATCGAAGTTACCGATGCGTTCATCAATGAGGGATTGATTGTAAGCACGAAAGGCCGTGATGAGTTTTTAGATTCGAAATATGAGGCGACTAACGAGACAGTCTCGGCCGATCAACCAATTGTTGTTTTAATCAACGGCGGCTCAGCATCTGCAGCTGAAATCGTTGCTGGCGCGTTACAAGATCACGAGCGTGCTGTTGTGATCGGCACTCCATCGTTTGGGAAAGGCTCTGTCCAAACAATCTTAGCGCTCGAAAACAAATACGCACTCAAACTTACGACCGCGCTTTATTACACACCAAATGGCCGGTCAATTCAGGCCACGGGCATCCAACCAACAATTCAAGTATCCGAGGGAGAAGCACTAATTGAGACCGATACCCGGATGCGTGAAGCAGATTTACCAAAGCATTTAGAGAATGCCAGTGAGCAAGCTAGAAGCAGCGACAAAATCGCCGATCGGCTAACCGAAGACAATCAGCTTCTTCACGCATACAACCTACTACGCGGTTCGCAGTTGTTGGTTCGTTAGAGGCGAACGTCAATCCCCGCGGCCGCCATTACCTCTTTTGCTTCACAAATCGTGTACTGCGCGAAATGAAAAATACTCGCAGCTAGAACGGCTTCAGCATGACCTTGAACAATACCATCGACCAAGTGATTGAGATTACCAACACCGCCAGATGCAATCACAGGGACAGTCACAGCATCTGCTACAGATCGCGTTAAGCCCAAATCAAAACCATCGCGTGTGCCATCTCGATCCATCGAGGTCAAGAGAATTTCGCCTGCGCCGTAAGAGACCATTCGCACAGCCCACTCGACAGCATCCCGTCCCGTAGGCTTTCGACCACCATGAGTAAAAATTTCCCAACGGTCTTGCCCAACTTGCTTTGCATCAATTGCAACCACAATACACTGTGATCCAAACTTTTCCGCTGCTTTTTTGACCAATTCAGGCTCAAAAACAGCCGCCGTGTTAATCGAAACTTTATCGGCTCCAGACAATAATAGATCACGAATATTATCTGTGTTCCTCACTCCGCCACCGACGGTTAAGGGAATAAATACCTCACTCGCCATGCGAGACACCGTCTCATATGTCGTTGCTCTGTTTTCGTGACTGGCCGTGATATCCAAAAAGGTAATCTCATCGGCCCCTTCTTGATTATATCGGCGGCTGACTTCAACAGGATCACCCGCATCACGGATATCCTCGAATTGGACGCCTTTGACGACCCGACCCTGATCAACATCTAGACAAGGGATGATACGCTTGGCAAGGCCCACTTAGATGGACTCCATCAATGCGATTGCTTCGGCCAAATCCAATGTACCTTCATAGATCGCACGGCCAGTAATTACACCAATAACACCATCGGACTCAACGGCCAATAAAGCAGTCACGTCACTTAAACTTTTTAACCCACCCGACGCGATGACCGAACATCCTGTCTCTCTCGCGAGTGACGCAGTTGCATCAACATTGACCCCAGATAACATGCCGTCGCGACCAATATCGGTATAAACGACAGAAGCCACGCCAACGTCGGCAAAACGTTTCACAACCTCAGTCGCTGATGTGGTACTTTTTTCTGCCCAACCTTCAGTTGCAACCCAGCCATCTTTGGCATCAACGCCAACGATGATATGACCCGGAAATTGCTGACAGGCCTCGGTCACAAACTCAGGCTCTTTAACGGCTTGAGTTCCGATAATCACCCATGACAAACCGAGGTCGAGGTAGGCTTCCACAGTGGCAAGATCGCGAACTCCTCCACCAAGCTGAACAGGTAATTGTGGAAACTTTGCAAGAATGCAGGCAACCGCCTCTTTATTTTCGGGCTTTCCTGCAAACGCACCATCGAGATCGACCACATGCAAGCGTTCAGCACCTGCTTCAAACCAACGCGACGCTGTCGCCACTGGATCATCGGAATATACCGTCGCATCATCTATACGACCCTGACGTAACCGTACACAGGTTCCATTTTTTAAATCAATCGCAGGAATAATCAGCATGCCCCGTCCCAAGTCAAAAAGTTTCGATAAAGCTGAATACCAGCATCATGAGATTTTTCAGGATGGAACTGCACCGCAAAGACATTGGGCTTCGAAAGTGCTGCCACAAACAGCGCACCATGCTCGCAGATTCCAACTGCACACTCTGCCGTGGCATCGGCATACCGATAACTGTGCACGAAATAAAAACGTGTCCGATCGGCTATCCCGTTCCACATTGGATGCTGACGTTGTTCTACCTCGTTCCAGCCCATATGTGGAACTTTCAACGCTTGTCCCTTCGGATTTTTCATCGATTTAGAGAATTGCGTAATATGCCCAGGAAACACACCTAACGCATGGACACCAGCGTTCTCCTCACCAGACTCGGTCAGGATTTGCATGCCAACACAAACACCCATCAGCGGTTTTTCGTGGATGACCTTGAGTACGACCAAATCAAGCCGTCGTTCCTGAAGACCTTGCATGCAGTCACCCATTGCACCCACACCGGGAAGCACGACACGGTCGGCAGACTGAATTTCGTTAGCGTCGGCAGTGACAAGCACACGGCTCTGTCCGGCATGCTCAATCGCTTTGGCAACACTGTGCAAATTCCCAGACCCGTAATCAATGACGGCGACTGTTTGCGTCATTTACAGCGATCCTTTCGTCGACGGGATAATCCCACCCATCCGAGAATCTGGGCTCAATGCCATCCGCAGAGCTCGGCCGAAGGCTTTAAAAACTGTTTCAATTTGATGATGAGAATTATCACCTTTGAGATTATCGATATGCAAAGTCACCTGCGCATGATTCACAAATCCCTGGAAGAACTCGCGGAACAAATCAACATCGAAACCTCCAACAGCCGAGCGGGTAAAAGGTATATCGTAGAATAAGCCCGGTCGCCCGGAAAAATCGATCACGACTCGGCTGAGTGCCTCATCGAGTGGCACATAGGCATGCCCATAACGCGTCATCCCTTTTTTATCACCGACGGCTTCAGCAAAGGCCTGCCCAAGGGTTATCCCAACATCTTCAACAGTGTGATGGTCATCTATCTCTAAATCCCCAGTCGCCTGAATCGATAGGTCAACTAGTCCGTGCCGTGAGACTTGATCAAGCATATGCTCAAAAAACGGAATGCCTGTTTTAAATTTCCCGACACCGGTTCCATCAAGATTTAGGTCGATTTGAATCTGTGTTTCTAATGTATTTCGTTCGACTGAGGCAATACGATCTGCCATGGCCTGTTCCTTAAGCCGTTAAAAACACCGTAGTATAACGGGACTGGGTCTGACTGACGACAGAGGGTGTCATGCGAATTTTCAAAGCTTTTCTCATGCTGGTGATGGTTTCCATTGTCGCTGTTGCGGCTTCAGTGACCTACATCACACAGGTTCTCGACCCAAATGACCTGAAGTCGACGTTAATCGAAACCGCAAAAAAGCAACAAATTTCCTTACAATTAGATGGAGATATTGCTTGGAGTTTCTGGCCATGGTTTGGAATTACGGTAGAAAATGTTCAAGCGAACGCGGCGAATTGGACCTTTACAGCAGATCAACTGGAAGGTTCTCTTTCATTTTTATCGATTTTGTCTGACACCATCGTCATCGATGAACTGACTGCAATGTCTCCCAGAGTCAGGTTTGATCTGAGTAAATCTTTAAATGCTGATCATTCCAAAAAAGAGTCTTCAGAAAGCTCAAACAAGACAATATTGATCCGGCAGTTAGCGATTCAAAGTGGCGCGATTGAGGGTTTACTACCTGGACTGAAGCTCAATAGATTGAATTTATCGGTAGATTCTCTCAGCCCCGCGACGGCGAGCCGCCTTGAACTCGAGACCTATATTGAATGGGATGGGAAACAAGCGCCTTTGAAGATCAACGCACAAATCATTCCAACCGCCGCCTTCGATGGCCTAACCGTTCGTGACCTTAAGTTACAGTCCCGCGATTTAACACTTGGCTATGATGGTTACCTTAGTGCTTCCAAATCAGGACAATTTAGTGGAGAGGGCCAACTGTCTGTCGCTGAGTTACCCCTGCGACAATGGCTTAGAGCAGGTAATTTTGCCGTTCCAAAGACAAATGAATTGGATAGGTTTAACCGCTTCCAATTAAACACCGGTCTCAAAGTGTCTAGCGACCTCATCAGTCTCCGACCGTTTGCTTTGGTGTTGGATGAAACATCAATTGATGGACGCGTTGACTTGCAATTGAATCCGCTCAATGTTGATTTAGAGCTCTTAGCGGATACGCTTAATTTAGATAACTATTTGACAACTGGGTCAGATGCAGACTCAGAACAATCAGATCTGCCTTCCGGTTTACTCGGCACTTACAAAGTTGATATTGGCTCATTGATCGTAAAGCAACGTGAATTGACTAACGTTGGTCTAGATCTTGGAATCGGTGCGGACGAGGTTACACTCGGACGCTTGGATGCCGAATTATTTGGTGGCGAGCTTCGCGCTGCTGGTACTCATCTGATTGCCCCACAAATTACAAATTTGACCGGTACAGTCAACGGGATTCAGCTGTCGCAGTTTCAATTCACGAAACCTCTGGACACCCTATCCGGATCACTACAGACGACCTTTGACTTGAGAGCGGCAGGGCGAACTCAAGATGAAATGATGACATCTGTATCCGGGCCTGTCCGCGCAAAGATAGCAAATGCGTTTTTGGGACCACTGAATACATCAGATGTCATTTGTCAAACCGCCGATTCAGAGCGAAATTTGAGCGCAAACACAGCAGATTCGCTTGCCCTGAAAGCTGATTTTCAAGAAGGCATTGCCGTAATCGATTCTATAGATGCAACCGTTGCGAATATTGCCATCCAAGGAAATGGACGAATTAGCCTCGTTTCTACCGCATCAAATATCCAAGGATCGATCAAGATACCCAGTGATGGTGTTATCGGTTCATGTACTGCGCCAAAGGCACTTAACGGTGTATCGATCCCTCTTTCTTGTCGAGGTCAATTGCGGAACGAGTCGCTACAGTGCAGTTTAGACGAGAAGGCACTGAATCAAGCGATCGGCAAATCAGCTCAGAATGAATTGAGAAAACAAGCTGATGAAAAATTAAAAGCCACTGAGCACCAATTGAAATTGTCTGTTGACAAGGCGATCAAGCAAAAGCTCGATAACGAAGGCCCTAATTTACTGGAAAATCTTTTGAATCGATGATCAAAAATTTTTCACAACGCCTAGCGGTTTGGCAAAAACAATATGGTCGCCACGAGCTACCGTGGCAGCGGCAGGGAGGTTACGCAACGTGGGTCTCAGAAATTATGCTACAGCAGACTCAGGTTCAGGTGGTTGTGCCGTACTTTCAAAAATTCATACAAGAATTTCCGACCATCAGTGATCTTGCAAGCGCGTCGCTAGATTCAGTACTCGCTCACTGGGCTGGTCTCGGATATTACACGAGAGCACGGAATTTGCATAAAGCAGCCAAAATTATTGTCAGTGACCACCATTGTGAGATCCCAAAAGATCTCGATCTATTGGTTCAGCTGCCAGGGATCGGGCGGTCAACAGCAGGAGCTATCCTATCCTTAGGCTTCGGATTACGTGGTGTCATACAAGACGGCAATGTGCGACGAGTGTTTTCTCGCTTGTTCTGTATTCAGGGTGATCTCTCGAAAGCTACCGCCCAGAAAATATTGTGGGAACTTGCCGACCAACTGACACCAAAGTCTGGGCCTGATGCGTGCATCCACACCCAAGCAATGATGGATCTGGGATCTATAGTTTGTCGGCGGAGGAAGCCGACATGCCAGCTTTGCCCGTTCGCTGATGACTGCCAAGCCAATCAACGCGGAGAAGTAATGCTTTTCCCGGAACCAAACCGTGTAAAACAAAGACCTGATGAAACTTGGGTTGTCTTGCAACTTGAAAATGAGCGGAATGAAACTCTATTTCTACGGAGGCCACCTGAAGGGATTTGGGGGGGCCTCTATGCACCTCACATTGATTCATCGCTATCTAAAATTGGCGAACAAATTAAGACTGTTGACGTACTTGAGGCTGAATATCAGGGTGAACTGACACATGCTTTTAGCCACTTTAAAGTTCATCTAGAACATTACAGGTTAAGAGTCCACTCTCAAGATATTACGGAGGTCGGTATGTGGCGATCAATTGATCGCTTAAAAAAAGGAGTTCCAGGCCCCATCAATAAACTGTTGAATATTTGAGGATGTTATATGACCAGATTAGTGCTCTGCCGAAAATACCAACAGGAGTTGCCCGGCTTGCCTGTGCCTCCTCTTCCTGGCGCAGCGGGAGTCGATATTTTTGAAAACATCTCAGAAAAAGCATGGAAAGAGTGGCAGAATAACCAAACGATGCTTATCAATGAACACCGGCTTAACTTGATGGATCCGGATGCTCGTAAATTTCTGTTGCAAGAAATGCATCGTTTTTTCGATAACCAAGAATACGCGAAGCCAGAGGGGTATGTTCCGCCTACAAGTTGACAGCGTTTGAGTATTTCTGTTCAATACGCGGCCTACTCAAAGAGGCCAGATAGCTCAGTTGGTAGAGCAGAGGACTGAAAATCCTCGTGTCGGCGGTTCGATTCCGTCTCTGGCCACCACTTTCAGACACCCTTTGATGTTCATGTCACACCTCGGTCACACAGGAGTGGCACATGGTGTCTATTTGTAAACGAAACAATTGCTGGCAAGTCCAGGTTCGCAGTCGCGTCTAAGGCAATATTTCGAAAAGCTTTCATCTAAAATCCGATACTGAGAAGTGGTAATCGAACCAGAAGCTTTAAAGCAGTCTAGCCAACGGTACAGAAACGTGAATTCGATTCACGGCTCTGATACCTGTTTTGGTGAATATCTGAGCGATGTACCCCAAAGGAACGACATCCAGATTTCGAGAAAAGGCGATTTAATTGACTTCTCAAAGATCCAATCGCAGCCCATTACTTGGGGGGACCTTTGACTCAGCCACTGCGGTTCAATTCCGGGCTCGTCGGCTCGCCCACAGACCACGAACTAAGGAATACGATCTAGTCCTTCTTCGGCATGCTTAGAATATCGCCAAGCTTGTGTGGGGCTGTGCCCTTGGTCCTAACACCTTAGAGAAAATCGTACGCCCGCACCTACCATATCCGGCGGTATTGCAGGTACAGCAATGAGTACAACATGTTCTGCTGTTCCATACACCTATTGCAAACGTGGTGTGTATTACTTTGGGAGAGGCATTCCTAGCGATGTACGAATGTTCTATCGCAGTGATCGGGTCATTCAAAGTCTGCACACAATGTCACTGTACAGAACCTCTGGTGCATCAGAGAAACTGTTGTCTCGATTGTATGACTACTGGCTTGATCTGCGCCTGAAGCAAACAGACGTAACCGGTAGTTACTTGTTAGAAGAGTACTCATCGAAAACACATGGAACTACTGTTAGGCTTTATCCCACGTTGGGTCATGTATCTGATGTGTACAAACGAACCAAGGTTAAAGGTAGTTGGAAATCGTTTTCTACTCACACAGATGGTGCAGTTAGTTACGCTATTCAATTTTTAGCTAATAAAGACCTTAATGAGTACGCAACAATCGATACTGGTGAGTTCAGAGACTATTTGTTTGCAAAAAGTCTGAAACGATCGTCTGTATCCCGAAATTTACCATCGTAAAAGCCGTGGTGATTCTCTGTATCCGAGATAAAGGATTAGAAATCAATGATCAGTTTGCCACGGTCTACATCCCCCAAGGCGAGAATCATACAAAGCGTCACTCGCTCACCATTGATCACGTCAAACTGCTTCAACAACGGTGCAGACAACAAGATGACTCACTACGTTGATTGGCCGCTCTAAACAGTGACACTGGAATGCGATTGGCAAAAGCCGTAGGACGATTAAAAGATGATCTCAAATTCATTTATGAAGCTCTGCATGCGGTCATTAGGAAATATTCATGGAGACCCTTAAAAACCTCAAGCGGCGAATGAATCATCAAATCAGTTGGATCCCGCTCTATAGGCCTCTGAGAGGCCTTCAGTCAGTGCTTCAGGGAAGTTTTTGTTTCCGAAATATGTTGATGGAATCGCTACTAATGCGAACTCAGCAAATGCCGCACTGAATAAGTGGATGAAGACATTTTTACCTCAAAATTTGTCGTTTGTGAAATGCGTCATGCATTCAGAGATAGGTTGAGAGTGTTATCTGCATCGACTGACATGATTGATCGGTTGGGTGGTTGGGGTTTGCAGAGTGTTGAGCAAGGCTATGAAGATGGCTATTCAATCAACGCTCGGTATGAAATTTTATGTGATGCTTCGCTTTGATATATCAGCATGATCCTGCATATTTAATGCAAATAAGTTGCATTTAGATTTAAAGAGTATAGAATCTTCTCAACGGACATAAAACAAGGGAACATGATGAATAAAGCTAAACTTCATACTGATCTAATAGAGCAAACTTTGCTCGCTTTATCCAAGCCAACTTTAGATGCAAAGCTGAGCCTCTTACATCTAATTGGACTATGGCTTGATTTACACCCTGATGCCGATGTCTATGAGCGTTTTAAAGCTCGCACCGCCCTCAGCTTGCTAAAGGAGAGTTTGGGTGAAGGTGCGAAAGAAATCCAAAATAACATTCAGTCAGCCGCATAGAGTGCAATGCATATCACCATCACAACCTGAGTAGTTTGTGTTGATATTTCAGCACCTTGCAGAGCCTGCATAGACGCTAATGGTGGCCAGAGAACGGATAGATATCTATCGTACCCAGCCGTCAAACTCGGATCCAGACAGAATCTGTCGCAAGACGATAGCTTCCAATATATTCATGATAGTAAGCTCCAAATTCCTCTGGTGCGATCATACTGACCCACTCCTCACCATTTTCGCGTCGGTATAGATGGTAAATATGGCCAATGATTGGAACGAAACTGACTGTGGCATGATACATCCGTTGTGTATCTTCAGATGTCGCAACGAGTTGACGAAATTCTTCCTGCAGTTCCTCGTAACGACCGCGCAACTTTGCAGATGCTTCTTTCGACTTCACCTGGCGATAGCCGGTCGTGTCAACCTCGGTTATTGCAGGCGCACCAACACTATCACCATAAGTCATGGTCGATTTGTTATCTGCTACACGATCTGGTTTTTTCATTCTTGCGGATCACTTCCCGGATAATAATATCCATCATCTTCTTGCGACGTGGGCGGGCTTTCCGGCGCCTTAGTTGTCGGTTGTTTTGCTATAACAGTGTCTGCCTCATCCTTGAGTTCATCCTCATAAACTCCGCCACACATCAGTCTTGTCCCCCAGTGTCTACGATTGCCAGCGCTACAAACAAAGCGATGTCTAGTCAGAGTAGGACTGGAACAGATTTTTCCATTATTTTCTTCCAAGCTCTAACATCCTATTGTTAGTGGGGAGACCGAGTGTGGTGTTCAAGGTTTTGAAGTGACTCACATTTGGAAACAAAATCGACTTGTTTGATTCAGTCGCGTATCTTCACAAAGGATCGAGTAAACTGTTTTAATGAAAACGTTTAAGCACTCTCATATCAATAAAAACGAAAGAGGGAATTAATAATGGCTACTTACGAATGTGACGCATGTGGAATGGCAGTGAATGCATCATGTGCAAAGTGTGATGCGGCACTGGTCGATGGTTTATTGACCCTTGATGACGGAACGGTTGTTCAAATCTCAAAATGCCCGGAATGCGAAGGAAAAATTAAGAGCCCACAATGTTGTGGGGCTGATATGGTCGCAAACTAAAAGAGCTTATCGCGAGGCTTTATCGAAACCTAAGTAATGCTCTAAGATCGAGTCTCTTTCCCTGGCATCACAACCAGAGCAACCGCGCATGCGACAGATTGAATTGTTGGTTGTATATCCTGCCCAATCCTGTAACCTAGGCGACGTCGGGAAGGGATACCATCCGGGTCTATATGATAAATGAGCCTAGGCTTTCAGGGCAAGGAGTCCCAGTTCTAGGTTCATATCCGTTTCTCTATTTGGCGTCTGAATCGATGCCTAAACCCATGAGTTAAAAAGTAATCCGATGCATTAGTTGGCCAGTGTATATTGCTCGCATACACAGGATGTACCAAAGTCGGCTCATCCCCCAGGCGAAAACCTCGCTCCAATAATCTATCTGTAATTAAGGTATGCCAAAAGCCAATCACGAACTCACTTTAAGGTCTGATCCGAATACCTCGATAATTCAACCGAAGGATCAAAAATCCGTTGCCAAATCTCTGTCATGCGGCCGAGCTGTGGTCGTTGCTCAAGTTGCGCGAAGCTCCCGGTGACGACCCCATCAGTTTCTCTTTTGGCGACCTCAAAGTTGAATACGTAAGAGCCTTCGATGCCCATTCTCAAATCACTTAGAAAAATCTGGTCGCCGAACTCCCAAGCTTTGTACTGCCCCTTTGTGAACCATTGCAATCGTTGAACGCCTGGATGATTGGCGACTGGCTCCACCAATTCCAAATTTCTCGGATAACCGACAATCTGTACGTCACCGATCTCATCAAAAACCGATGTCCAAATTTCGTAGTAGTGATCACCCGCAATGGCCACACTTCTCCACAATAGTGTATTGAAAGGTGCGGGAGTCGATTCATAGACGCTGGGAGAGATGCCACGTAAATTGAGAGCAGACAGTGCTTTTTTATCAATAAAAACCTTAGCGCTCGCACTCCAAACTAAATAGGCAGTCGAGACGATCAACATTAAATGATTGATTTGTAGAGTGTGACGGGTATTCCGACTGACCAATGCGCTAACAAATGCAATGACCAAGGGCAGTGTATACAGCGGATCAATAATGAATAACAAGGAATGTGAAAATGGATGTGCTGACCACGGCCATAAAACCTGTGTGCCATAAACCGTAAATAAGTCTGCCAAGCTGTGAGTAACGAAACACAAGAAAATCGCTAGCCACCACTTGAGGAACACCTTATCAGCAAACTGCTTCGGACGAGTCATCAGCCAGGCAAGTCCAGGCGCCACTAGAGCTTGAATCAAAAACGAATGAGAAAAACCACGATGATAAGTCATGTTTTCAATTGGTCCGCCGAAATCGATAAGCACATCCAGATCAGGCAAGGTACCGAATACAGCACCATACAGAGCGGCACGCTTTCCGATGCGCTGACCTAATATTGCATAGCTAACCGTACCACCAAGAACAGCCTGCGTTACTGAATCCACACCGGCTTTCCTTAAACTCTGATATCCCTAGAGGTTTGCGTTTTCATGCAGTTCGATCGCCATTTCCAATAATCGTTCAACATCGAGCTTTCCATAATTTGCTCGGCTCCATTCAAGCCCTTTTCGCAACTGATCGATATCAAGTTTCATCAGGCCAGTTACAATTTGATCGTGAGCTCCACGGACCAAGATTTCCACCTCACTTTGCTTTTTTGACACATTACACCTCATCATTCATTGTTTCTGGTTTCAGGGTCTGATCTTGTTTTTAAGACCAAGAAATAGAACGCCAACAGACATCCAGAGGATTGCGAGCTTAAGGTGAAATTTAAAGCTAACCAACCGCTTCTACCGACGGCCAAGTGATCACAGTTTCATTCGAAGTTACAAATCATTAGCCGTGAATTATCCGGATAGAGCTCTTTTTTATAGCGCATGCATTATCGGCAGCCTCAAGGTATTGCCGGCAAATTAGAGGGAATGAAGACCAATGAATGTCAGTGTTGTTAATGGATGGCTAAATCCAAACCTGAGACTTTCTAGTCACGCAACCCAAAACCAGACTGGTCCTCTCGGTATCGATTAGGTATATCCCACGGATTTATCGATGCTTCTTGTCAGTCAGGTTTGGCAACGCACATTGCCCTCTGGCACAAGCTTGTCGCGCCTGCAGTCTTTCTATTGCGAAGTCAATATCACGGGTTAAATAGAAGAGCGTGACGACCCACCACCAGACTTTCTGAACATGCGAATGTTTCTCCACCAACTCCACTCCTTACTTCTTCTGTCGTTTATTAGGTTTAATATCCTCGGCCATCCATCGCTTGATCACTGCGGCAATACGCTTCGGGTTCTGTTTGATTTGCTTTTGTAGTTTTACAAATTCCTTAATCCTATCTTCGTCTGCCATTCAGTCTCCTCACCTAATTCAATCTATTAACTGGATAGTCAGTAATTTGAATCCTTTGCATGTACAACATCAAATGATTGAACTTGAGCTCTATTATTCAGTAGCATAATTCAACTGATGTTGAAAATACGATCATACAAAATCTTTATAGTAGTGATATCTTAAAAAGAACTAAGGAGATTTAATCAATGCCCCCACGTCGTTGGACTACAGAAGAGCTGGATATAGCAAATAAAATGTTGAATTCTGGCGCATCATTCGTCGAAATTGGCAAAACAATAGACCGGAGTGGTGCGGCTGTTGAAGCAAAACTAAAGGGACAGAGTACCCAGAAAACTGCGGGTGCGAAGAATAAACCAAAACCCGAGCCTCAAACGGTACTTGAAGTAGGATCAGTCGAGGCGAAAAGCACTAAAGTAGAGGAAAAACCAATCCCTCCTCAACCTCAACAAGCTAAACCAGACCCAACATCAATCTCAAATGACGATGAGCGAGAGGGCTCGACCGTTAAATATATTGTTGGCGCTGTTATCGTTGCGGTTGTAATCTATTTTTTGTTTGGGGACTAACAAGAGGTAATACTACCGTCCTGACACATCAAGAAACCATCGCTGTTCCGCCAGTGATCAGTGTGGCTACGAACAAGAACCATCTCAGTACTCTAGGGTCAGTATAGACAGCAAACTTCACTCCAAAATAAGCGCCAGCAACGTACCCAATTGATAGGATGAATCCTTCCATCCAAGCGACCTGGTCCTGCCAAACAAAGACCGCGAGGGAGACGAGCGTAAAAACGAATGTACAAACCAATTTGATCGCATTCGCACGAACAATGTCATAACGCAACGTACCGGCAATCGATGCTAAGAGCAAAAACCCAACACCGGCCTGAACAAACCCCCCGTAAAAACCAGCAGCTAGAAGACCGACCAACGCAGACGGAGTCTCGCTAACTCGACGCACCGTTGTTCCGCTTGGTGGCGAGACAACGGCTGGCCTTAAAAGTACCAAGAGAGACATACAGATCATCATTCCTACCAAAAGTGGCTTAAGGATAGCAGGGGGTGCGAAGGCAGCCGCCAATGAACCGAAGAGACCACCAATAGCCATCGGGATAAGAATCGCTTTGAGATCAAAAGTCTCTAACTTTTTATGCCGCTTAAACTCAGAGACTGCTACCACGGATTCAACGAAAATACCGACCCGGTTGGTTGCGTTAGCAACTTCAGGCGGCATACCCATAACCATTAGGGTTGGAAGTACAAGATTTGAGCCACCTCCAGCCACTGTGTTGATCGCGCCGGCGAGTAATGCAACAAAAATGAGAATAACGATTTCAAAACCGGCAAATTCCATGATGAGCGATCCATTGATGAAAGCGCGAGCATACGCGTCGCTAAGAGGAACTCAAAATAAATTGAATGATCAGGATGAAGTTGAAGACTATTGCTCAACGAACTCCGGTCTCTCTAAGTCAGCTAACCATTCTGATAAATCTTGGGCGACCGGCTTTCCGTGCTCAGCCAAAAACTCGATCAATCGTCGAGCATTCAACGTCACAATATTGCTTTCAGGAAATCCAACCTGACCAATTTTCTGAAGGGCAACATCGACGTCACCGATCGTGTAATGGACATGGGAATCGCTAGATAGGGCCACCTTCCAATCCAATGCTTTTACGGTCTCGAGGATCTCGATACAGTTAGGCTCGCTACCGAGCCGCGAACTGACGAAGGATGAGTTGTTAATTTCGATCAGGACGTTATTGTCGCGGGCAGCACGAATAACCTCTTCAATATCGATTGGGTAATTTGGATTACCCGGATGTCCAAGAATTTGTATCAGACCTGTTTCCATGGCTGCAATCATTGCTCGAGTATGCGTTTGACGATCCGATGGTGGGAAAACGGGTTCGTGGAAACTCGCTATCCCAAAATCCATAAAACTCATGAGCGTGTGATTGATATCAAGTGGCTGATGGTCAGCGGGAAGGATGTTCGCTTCAATCCCCCGAAGCATTGCCACACCATAACGAATGCGAGGCAATACTCGCATATTTCCAAAGTGCCATGGATGGGGCGAGTCAGGCATCTCCGGGCCATGATCTGTAATACTGAATAACTGAAGCCCTTTGTCCGAAGCGGCTCGAAAATATTCTTCGACAGTAGAAAAAGCATGTGTACTCGCCACCGTATGTGCGTGGGTATCTGTTAAATGCTTCATTCGTGCCTCCTACTTGATTTCATTAGTCTATGAAGGTTTTATTGCAGTGTCTTGACGTTTGGTGATCTGATGGTGAAGTCGCAACCTATTTCCTACGCAGAAGATTGGATGCCGATCCAGCAACGGCTTCTAATCAAAACAATGGAGACATTCACAGGTCGTGGACGCCTGATGCGTCGGTATCGCGCATTCCAATCAGCATCCAGCCCATTTCAAACGCCGGAGGTCTGGGACATGGCCATGGATCATTTAGGCTGTCGCGGACCGTCAACGGAGCAAATCAAAATCCCACGGCGTCGAACAAACCAAGGCTTGTTGCTGATCGCCAATCATCCATTCGGCGTGACAGACGGAGTGACCTTGGCTTGGATCGCATCGCGGCTCGATCCCAATTTCCGTGTAATTGCCAACGGGGTTTTGAGACAAGAACCGTCCTTGAATCCAAATATCTTACCTGTCGAATTTCAACCGGGTCGACACGCAACTAAAATCAATGTCGAGACTCGACGGCAAGCGATTCAAATACTTAAATCTGGAGGCGTCGTTGCGCTTTTCCCTGCAGGTGCCGTCTCTTGGTCTCAACAGCGTGGCGCACCAGTTGAAGATGACACGTGGAAACCGCTGGTTGGGAGACTCGTGAGAGCCTCTGGGTGCGATGTCCTACCCATCCGATTCTATGGTTCCAACTCGAAACTTTTCCAGCACGCGTCGAGAACAGCACTCACCCTCCGCCTTGGATTGTACATGCACGAAATCAAACGCCGTCTCGATCAACCAATCCGATTCGAAATCATGCCAATTATCGAACACCAAGAGATTCCGAATGTTCCAGAGCAAGCGCTCGCCCAGTGGCTCAGAAATCAACTGTTTTCAGGTAACGGAATAAACTCGCTGTCGCTTGGTACTTGAGCAAATCGGCCATTCACCCAATCGGCTTTTGCCTGCTCAATGCGTTCCTGATCTGAGGACACAAAGTTCCACCAAAGATGTCTTGGTCCATCGAGCGGTTCGCCACCAAATACCAAGACTCGTGCACCAAGCGGAGCAACAACGCCGACTTCTTGACCCGGTGCCAAAATCAAGAGTTCTGATTCGGGATATCGAACCCCATCGATCTCGAGCGCACCCTGCGCACTATAAATCGCTCTCTCTTGAAACTGTTTTGGGATCTGAATGGCGCTACATTGGGACATCTGGAGATCCACATACAAAGAATCCCGCGGAAAAGAAACCAAGCTTTTGAGTCCAAACCATTCACCAAGTAATACCCGACCTTCGATCCCGTGATCAGAGAATTGAGGAAGACTCGATTCACCGTAGTGATCAAAACTCGGCGCCGTCTCCTCCATCGCTCGAGGTAACGCTAGCCAACTTTGGATGCCAAATAATTGGGAAATATTTGCCCGAGACTCAGAGTCTGATCGCTCAGAGTGCACAATTCCCGAGCCTGCTGTCATTAAATTCACAGTTCTTGGCCCGATGACCATATCATTACCGAGGCTATCTCGATGCTGCATAGATCCTGCAAATAGATAACTGAATGTGGAAAGCCCAATGTGTGGGTGTGGTCGGACATCCAATCCAACATCCCGAATCAATTCGCCTGGACCGAATTGATCCCAAAAAACAAATGACCCGACAGCGCGTTTTTCGCGTGATGGTAATGCGCGTTTTACTTCAAGATTACCAATGTCTGATGTCCGCGGAATAATCTGTGTTTCAACTGGATGCATAAACTTCTCCAAATCCAAATAATCAATGCGATGACAAAACAAATAAAGAGCCTTTATGGATGCTTAATTCATTCCATTTTGGAACCGCTGATGCACGCTTTCTTTTCTCCGGTAACGCGCGTATCGTCTCGCCATGCTGACAGTGTGCCTCTATCAACCCGAAATCCCACCGAACACAGGAAACATCATCCGCCTGTGCGCAAACACAGGAAGTCAATTACATTTAATTCGTCCACTGGGCTTTTCGCTTAACGAAAAATCGGTCAGGCGATCCGGTTTGGATTATCACGATCTGGCACGCGTTAAAGAATTTGAGTCATGGGATGATTATATCGGCGGTCCAGAGGAACGGATTTTTGCGCTTTCGACCAAAGGTACTGTGTCGTATGAATCGATCGCTTATCAGTCAGAGGATGTTTTATTGTTTGGGCCTGAGACACGCGGGCTCCCCGAAGATGTCAGAAAGCACAATGCAGTAACTGAAGTCATTCGTGTCCCGATGTGCCCTAACAACAGAAGTTTAAATTTATCAAATGCGGTTGCGATTGTCCTCTACGAAGCGTGGCGTCAACTGGGCTTCCCGGGAGGCGTCGCGTGAGCATCTTATCGATAAAAAATGTTCAAGTGAGCTTTGGTGGGCCGGCGATTCTCGAGAACATCAGCCTCAAAATCCAACCCAAAGAGCGGATCGGATTACTAGGTCGGAATGGTGCGGGCAAATCTACATTGATGAAGCTGATCGCGGGAGAAATCCTTGCAGATTCCGGTGAGATCAACAAAAGCTCGAGCCTGAGAGTTGCTCGACTTGTACAAGATGTGCCGACCGGTACGGTGGGTACGATCTTTCAGGTCGTTGCGTCAGGCCTTGGCGATCTAACACCACTACTTGAAAGCTATCACGAGATGCTGAAATCGATCTCTGAAGACTCCTCAGATAAAAACATGCAGGCGCTTGAGTCTTGTCAGCACGCACTCGAAGCTGCGAATGGTTGGCGAGTCGAACAGATGGTCGAACAAACTCTCTCGAAATTTGGTTTGGATCCTGATGCGCAATTCAACGCACTCTCCGGCGGTATGAAACGACGCGTATTGCTAGCTCGGGCTCTTGTCGTTGAGCCAGATGTATTACTTCTTGACGAGCCAACCAACCATCTCGACATTCCGGCGATTGAATGGTTAGAGGACCAAATCCGATTGTTTCAGGGTGCCGTTCTCTTCATCACCCACGACCGGCGGTTTCTCGATGTGCTCGCAACGCGGATTGTAGAACTCGATCGCGGGACCCTCAGAAGCTATGAATGCAACTATCAAACCTATCTGGAGAGGCGTGACCAGGAGCTTTCGGCGGAAGCGGATCAATTTCAAGCTTTTGATAAAAAACTCGCAAAGGAAGAGGAATGGATTCGCCAAGGGATCAAAGCCAGGCGGACTCGCAACGAAGGCCGTGTACGCGCACTAAAACAACTCAGACGCGAACGTGCAGCGCGTCGAGACCGCCAACAGACAGCAGATCTATCCCTCATTGACGCGGCAAAATCAGGGCGCCTGGTCATCGAGGCAGAGGGGTTGGGTCTGACTTTAGGTGATAACAAGCTGTTTGAGGACTTTGCAACAAAGGTCCTGCGCGGTGATCGAATAGGAGTCATTGGGCCCAACGGAGTAGGAAAAAGTACACTGATCAAAACGCTGCTTGGTCAGATTGAACCGACAGAGGGCACATCCAAGCTTGGAACAAATCTCGAAATCGCGTTTTTCGACCAATTGAGAGAAACACTCGATGATGATGCTTCGGTGATCGACAACCTCCAACACGGTTCCGACTTTGTCGAAATCGGTGATGGCAAAAAGCATGTCATTGGATATCTGCAAGATTTTCTATTTTCACGAGATCGTGCGCGTGGACCAACCCGAATGCTGTCAGGCGGAGAACGCAATCGACTCTTACTTGCGCGTCTCTTTTTGAAACCCGCCAACCTGTTGATCATGGACGAACCAACGAACGATCTCGATCTTGAAACGCTCGATATTCTCCGTGATACGTTACTGAACTATCAAGGAACGTTGATTGTTATCAGCCACGATCGAGACTTCCTCGATTCAGTTGTTACCGGCATTTGGTCCTTCGATACCGATCACACACTTCGGGAGTATGTCGGCGGATACAGTGATTGGCTTCGACAACGGCCTAGGGATCAGACAATGGAAACAAAACCAACTGAGCAGAAAAGTGCTTCCGTTACGCCGAAGCCGACAAGCAAAAAGAAACTCGCATTTCATGAAAAACGCGAATATGAGGCGTTGAGTGATGAAATCGAGCAGATGGAAGCACAAATTAAAGCGCTCGAAGAGACTATGACTGACCCTAAATTTTTTCAATCAAATCCGGATTATGCCGCGGCGGAAAGTGCCCGTTACCAGACCTTGCAAAATGATCTTGAGCTTAAGTTTTTTCGTTACATGGAGCTCGACGAACGCTCGAATTGATCCAAATCAAAACCGTGTCAATGGCTCAGGCCATCAGCGCTGTTTAGGTCTAACCTTGTGTTTTCGAGATGTGGAGTGGGAACCAATGTTTGGAATCGATAGAGAAACAACAAATACTATGGCCGGCCCTCTAGACATAATCGTGATGGTTGGTGTGATGACCTGGGCTTTAGTCAAAGTGATTCAGTTAATTAATCACTTTGGCGCAGACGAGCCAAAGCATCCCAGAATCACCCCTTGATACTGTTCAGTCAGTTAAAGGCTTGTTAGGCTCTCAACATGAAAAAACTTGTTATTATAGTCAGTTGTTTCTGTATAGGCATGAGTGCAAGCGTTGCTCGTGACCTCACGCGATCAGATACCAACCAAGAATTTTGCAAAGATATCGTTAACAACCTGGCTGAGGTTGGCGTCCGTGTATCTCGCAAGTCAATGACAAAATGCCGACTACAGGTCCACGGTAGCGCCTCAGCAACATTTCAGCTCTCTTATGGTTCACCTGTGAATGGAATTGTTAAAAGCAGTCCATATCGCATGTTTGTGACTCGAGGTGATAATGAAATTGGAACTTGCTACTTACCGCATCCGTGTAAAAAACGCCGAAAGGTGGAAGATAGAGGTTGCTAGCGATGCACACGCCCCGTCTCAAGCTCAAACTAGTGCTAGGTGATAATGACACACTTCTCGGCTCAGGGAAGATAGCTCTCCTCAAAGCGATTCAAAAAGAGCACTCGCTCTCCAAGGCAGCAAAGTCAATCAACATGTCCTATCGACGCGCATGGCTTCTAATCCAAGAATTGAATGACTCGCTCAGGGAGCCGGTATTAGTCACTCACACCGGTGGACAGTCCGGTGGTGGAAGCGAGTTAACCGAGATGGCGAATCAAATTATTGCGGTTTATGAACGTCTCAACCAAGAAGCAGAGGAAGCAACCGAGGCGACCCGTGAATCAGTCGCCTCGTTGCTAAGATGATTACAACGCCGCTAATGCCGCTTCATAATCTGGCTCGGTGGATACCTCTTCTACCAGCTCAACATGTTTCACGATCCCAGTAGGATCGATTACGACCACCGCCCTGGCAGTCAGGCCGCGTCTGATGCCCGTCAAAACCGTTACTCCATAATCGTCAGAAAACGTTGACCTGAAGGTAGAAGCCGTCTTTACCCTACTTAGGCCCTCTGAGCCACAAAATCGTTTTTGGGCGTATGGCAAATCCGCGCTGACACACAAGACTGCCGTATTATTTAACGATGCTAACTCTTCATTAAATCTGCGAGTACTAGTGGCACATGTCGGAGTATCGATGGAGGGAAAAATATTTAGAACAAGATTTTGCCCCAAAAATTCAGCCAGTTGAATTTCACTCAGATCATTTGCAGTTAAAGAAAACCTAGGTGCTGTTTGACCCACAACCGGCAGATTTCCCTTGACATCGACGACCTCGCCCCGCCACTCGATTTTAACTGTCATGTGAACTTCTCCTGCTAAAACTCTTCAAGTGGCGGTTTTTGGCTGTTTTTCAATTCCGAGCTGCTGAGAATTGTATTAAGTATCTTTCATATCCACGCGCTCGCAGCTGTGATACCGGGATAAATTCCAAGGCTGCAGAGTTGATGCAGTAGCGTAACCCAGTTGGTTCTGGGCCATCTGGGAACACATGGCCGAGATGTGAGTTGCCAAATTTAGATCGCACCTCGACACGCTTCATCCACAACTTTGTGTCATCTTTTTCGACGATATGTTGCGCCTCGAGCGGCTGCCAAAATGAAGGCCACCCAGTTCCCGAATCGTATTTATGCAACGAACTGAACAACGGTTCACCGCTAACTACATCCACGTAAATACCGTCCGCTTTTTGATTCCAAAAGGCATTTTGGAATGGAGGTTCCGTGCCATTTTCTTGTGTCACTTGATATTGTAGTGGGGTCAGTCGCGCACGAATTTCTTCGACGCTCGGCTTCCGATAGTTGCTTTTCTTTGGACCTGTCTCGCTAAACACTTGAAATGCCTCATTTTCTGACCACTCTCGATCTAAAAACTGATCCCGCCCTGAGCGGTATCGATAGAATTTATATTGAAATGTATTGGTTATGTAGTAATCCTGATGATAATCCTCAGCTCGGTAGAAATCTGGGGCGGGCAGGATCTCAGTGACGATTGGCGCATCGAAAATTTGTGAAGCGGCCAGGCGCTTTTTTGATTCCAAAGCGAGTGCTTTCTGCTCATCTGAGTGCGTAAAAATCACTGTTCGGTAGGGTGAACCACGGTCAACAAATTGTCCGCCGGCATCAGTGGGATCGATCTGCTTCCAAAAGGTATTCAGCAACGTTTGATAATCGATGATTCGCGGATCATAAGTCACTTCGACCACTTCGATGTGGCCTGTTTCACCCGTGGTGACCTGCGCGTATGTTGGGTTAGGTATCGATCCGCCCGAGTACCCAGAGACAACAGAGCTCACCCCGTGGAGCGCCTCAAATGGCGGCTCCATACACCAAAAACAGCCGCCACCAAATGTCGCTTTTTCTGTTTCAGCTAGTAATGAAGAAGAGGCGAACCAGCATAACGCCATGAGTGCTTTTTTCATCGAAACTCCGTTTAGCGGTTGTTCACTCCGGAATTAAGACTTTAGTCTCAAACGACTGAGCTTTGCAACTATTCGTCCATCGATAATTGCTAGGCCAGAGGCGATCAACAAATAAGCAATGGTGTGTTGCACTGCTAGCTCCTCACCGAGAAAAGCAATACCAAGTCCAGATGCACTTACCGGAACCAAAAAGGTAACTAGGACGACATTACTGGCGCCTGCGGTCTGCAAAACGCGGAAATAGAGAAAAAATGCGAGCGTTGTCGACAAGAGCCCAATTCCCAGCATTGCCAACCAGGGTTCTAACCCGGGCGTAGGGAGCTTCCACGGCTGATCAAGAAGCATCACTGCGGGAAATATCCACAAAGTCCCGTAAAAAACCTGACCCGTCGCATTGAGCATCGGTGGATTGCTTTTCAACCGCTTGGAATAAACAGAACCAAATGCATAGCAAATCGTTGCGGTTAAGCCTGCTGTCATTCCGAGCAATGATGCGCCTCCGGCAAAAGCAGCTGGCCCAAACAACACCAAAACGCCAGAAAATCCAAAGCAAATGCCAACAACTTTAGAGACCGATAGGCGCTCATCAAGGGTGAAGTGATGTGCGACTAAGGCCGTCATAATTGGAGTCGATGCGTTGATAATCGATGCCAGAGATCCCGTGATCTCAGTTTGTCCGAAACTGATTAAGCTAAAGGGAATCGCGTTATTAATCAGTCCAATGAATGCAAATGATCGCCATTGTTCAAAAATTGGCTTCAACAAATACCCAAGAACCTTCAATAGATAAACCAAACCCACCAAGCCAACCAGCAAGCGGCCAAGGACACTTGTCATCGGGGGCATCGCTTCAAGCATGACTTCCACAAAGAAAAACGATCCGCCCCAGACGAGCGAAAGGATCGCGATACGAATCCAGTCAGCGACTGCCATAAGACCTCACAACATTGAGCGGTTAGCGTACACTAGGCACATGCAAACCCTAACGACAGACAATGCCTGGCTCAGAGCCGACAACTGGCGGGAAGTTCTAGAAGACCCAGAGTCATTACCTCCTGAGATCCGAGACTTTCTCCAGTCGCAGAATCAAACAACGGAATCTTGGCTCGGCGGTCCTAATTCGCGTCAGTGGGTCATCGACGAACTCAAAGCAACCATTCGTGATCGTGACGATTCAGTCCCAGTCGAAGATGGTAATTACAGCTACTGGCAACGGTTCATCGAAAGTGCGGAACATCCGGACTTTCTGCGCCAGGCGTATCAGAGTGATCCGGAGATTTTATTATGCGGTGATGAACGAGCTGCTAATCATCCTTACTACGATGTCGGTGCAGCGGATCACTCTCCGAATCATGAATTGTTCGCTGTCACGGAAGATCGGCAAGGTTCTGAGCGCTACACCCTCACAGTCTTTCAAGCCGGCTCTCATAATCCGATCGAACCCCCTCTCACGGACTGTCGCGGTGATTTCGAATGGAGTACTGACAGTCGTAAGTTGCTGTACACACGACTTGATGAAAACCAGCGCCCGAGAACTGTCTGGTGCCATACGCTCGGAACTCAGCAAACAGATGACCACCTGGTCTATCGATTAGAGCATTCAGGTCGCTTTATCGGATTAAGTAAAACAAGCTCGGACGCCTGGATCACTATCGACATTCACAATCATCAAACCAACCAGAGTTTTTTGTTACCAGCAGACCTCGACAACCTCTGTCCGATAGCTGTCACGGATTGGATCGAGGGACTTGAATACGAACTTGAACACGCTGATCCCTACCTAATTATTCGTGGTAATCATGGGCACGAGGATTTTGCACTATACCGCGCACCGCTACCAACAAAGGAAACTCGGAGTAACCCGGAAGCTTGGGATACGCTTTGGGTCCCCAAAAAGGGCGCTTTATTTAGTGATTATGAAGTCCTCGAGAATCATTGGGTCATTGAATACTCGGAGGAGGGATGTGGTCGTTATCTAATAGCTGAGCCAAACCCAGCCACATTCGAAATCCGCCAAGAACTGGCGTTATCGACCTCGATTCACGATACGCACCTAGATCCCCAACCAGGATATCACCGCGATACGATTCGAATGCGAATCTCAACGCCAGCAATGCCCCCTGAGGTGCGTGAAATAGATCTGACGAATGGAAATTTCAAACAGCTCAAAGTATCTACTCCGCCCAATGGTCATGATGAAACGAACTACATCGTGCAGCGATCGTATGGTATTTCGGGCGACGGACAGCACATTCCACTGACAATTGTCCATCATCGCGACGTCAGGCCACACCCTGAAAGCCCCGTACTACTGACAGGCTATGGCGCCTACGGGATGAGTCTGACGCCGGGCTTTAGTGCGAGCAGACGCACTCTGCTGACACGGGGAGTTATCCTCGTCACAGCGCATGTTCGTGGTGGTATGGAAAATGGATATCAGTGGTATCGTACAGGTCGGATGGCAGACAAAGATCAATCCTTCAACGATTTCATCGGCGCCGCCGAAACATTGATTCGGGATGGCTGGACTTCCGCTGGAAACATTATACTGCACGGCGGTAGTGCTGGTGGTTTATTGGTAGGTACGACAGTCATGCGCCGACCTGAGCTGTTTAAAGGTGTGATCGCGGACGTCCCTTTCGTCGATGTACTCGAAACAATGCTCGACGCCGACTTGCCACTCACGCCACCAGAATGGCCAGAGTGGGGCAACCCGATTGAATCAATGGATGCCAAACGCAGACTGGGCCACTTCTCGCCAACACAAATGGTCGAAAAACGGCCCTATCCTTGTATTCTTGCAACGGCTGGCCTCACGGATCCACGAGTAACGTATTGGGAGCCTGCACGATGGATTCATCGTCTTCAGGCCATTGCCGAGAGTGGTCCATTTCTCTTATATACCGAGCTCAATGCTGGGCACGGAGGACCAAGCGGACGCTACGCCGGCCTTGATGATATTGCCCGAATCTATAAGGCGGTGATCCAGTTATTTGATTTACCGAAGGAAGCACCGTATGCCATTTAAGATTGATTGGCAAACCATCGACGACGTCCTACTTGACATGGACGGTACACTCCTCGATCTCCATTATGACGCAACATTTTGGTTGAAAACTGTGCACTCAATCGTTGCGAGTTTCACTGGAGAATCTGAAAACGAGATCCGTGATCGGTTTCGGAAAGAACTGAAAAAGCATGAAGGGACGCTTGCGTGGTATTGCACAGACCGTTGGACTGAGTTCTTTGGTTTCGACCTTATCGAAGCGAAAAAACAAATTGCACATCTCATTCGTTACCGGCCACATGCGAAGCAATTTCTCGAAGCATTGCGACCTCTGCCGTTAAGAACCATTATCGCCACTAACGCACACCCCGACGTGATTCAGCTGAAACTGGATGTTATACCCTTAAACACATTAGTCGATGGCATCGTTTCCAGTCATCAGTACGGCGTCGCCAAAGAGCATCCAAATTTTTGGACTGCATTATTCGATGAGTATTCGATTGATCCAAATCGCGCGGTATTTATGGATGATTCTCCAAGAGTCTTGGACGCTGCAGATCGCGCGGGCGTCCGAGAAATTGTCGAAATTAGGCATCCCAATTTATCTGAACCACCTCGCACCACATGGAAACAAGGGATCGATGACTTCGATACGCTGTTACCTGAGTTATTGGCTTTAGGGCAACAATGAGCGGGGTGAGGCTAGATAAGTGGTTGTGGGCAGCTCGCTTTTTTAAAACACGAGGACTTGCTCGCGATGCCATTGATGGCGGCAAGATCCGCATTGATGGTGTCAAGGCAAAACGATCCAAGGTACTTACACCAGGTCTCGAAATTGAAATTTCGAGAGGACAAACCGACATGATCGTGATCGTACGCGGTGTTCGTGAAGATCGTCGGCCTGCACCTGAAGCACAACTGCTTTACGAAGAGACTACCGACTCGATTCAAAAGCGTGAGGCAGAACGGGATTTGAATCGGTTTTCTCGTGCAGGATTCCAGCCAGCAGATCATCGTCCAAATAAACGAGAACGCCGCCAGATGACCAAGGTAAAAGGAATTTTTAATGACTGATCTAACAGCTGACCAAGATGCAGTCCGGAGTTATCTGTGCGATCTGGCACCGGAGGCGAGACTCATCACCGTACACCTCGGCGAGACCAAAAATGCAATGCTTGATCATCAGAAAATGCCAATGGCTGCCAAAACATTGTGTGAAGAACTCGTTGCAGCAGCCTGTCTTCTATCCCATATGCTGAAATTTGATGGCGAAATGATTCTTCAGATTAAAGGTTCTGGGCCAATTACAATGATGGTTGCTGAATGCTCCTCCGCAGGCCGCATTCGATCGACAGCCCAGTGGACTAAAGTTGGAGCCGCAAGCACCTTTACGGATCTTGTTGGAACAGGCTATTTAGCAGTCACCGTGAACCCAATACAGGGCGAGCGATACCAAGGAATCGTGCCCTTGGAATCAAGCTCGATATCGGGCTGTCTCAATCACTATTTTGAGGATTCTGAACAACTCAACACCAAGTTATGGCTCGCCAGTAATCAATCGACTGTTGGAGGGCTTTTGATCCAACGAATCCCAGAGGAAGGCGGGCAATCGCTTCAAGGGCACTTAAACTGGGAGACACTCTCGACACTCGCCAACACCATTACTGATCACGAGCTTGCTTCGGACGCAGGTCCACTTCTGATTTATAAGTTATTTCATGAACTGGATCCTCGGGGTTTTGATCCGTGTACCATTAAATTTGGTTGCTCGTGTTCCAGGGAACGATCTGCCCGCGCACTGAGAGCGCTTGGCGAAACAGAACTCGAACAACTGTTCGCTGAACAACCTACGCTCACACTCGATTGCCATTTTTGCGGACAGGTATACCAATATGATCAGGCTGACTTAGAATGGCTTCTCTCTGATCAGCCACCGAGGTCTGACACATTACAATGAAAACCGATGGGTCAAGTCGTTACGACGACCTCACCATAGCCGAACTGGTCGAACACGCACTTTCTCTCGGCGAGGGTCAATTATCCGCCAAAGGCGCTTTAATTGTGTCCCCCGAACGTCATTCTGAAGTGCAACGTTTCATTGTAAATGAACCTTCCGTGAGCGATGTGATTCGGGCAGATGCCCAGTTCAAACTACTCGACAGCAGAGTTTTCGAATCAATTTGGGACCGTGTCAAAGACGATATCGTTGAACGCGATCGCTATCGAATTCATGCTCAGATGGGTGTCATTGCAGAGATCGCTGTTCCACTCGAAATTACAACTGTAACCGCATGGCACGCCATGAGCTGTCACCATTTGTGTCATATCCCCGGAGAATTTAACCCGCGCGAAAAGCCGGAATGGAAATTGATCTGGGGACCCATCTCAAGTTTTGGTGACGCAAAAACTCTCTCGTGTGGGGGCGGCATCATCTTAATCCACGTCGGAAAACGTCGGATTTTGATGGGAGGAGACCTCACAACCGGTGAAATGCGTCGAACCTTGCTCACACTCCTGGGATTGATCCTCCCTGAAAAAGACACACTACCCCTGCACGGCGCTGCTTCTCAAGGTGATGGAGAAATTAGTTTGTTCTTAGGTCCAGCTGGTACTCAAAAAACAACCTGGGCCCTTCGTTGTGGCCAACTGATTGGTGACCGTGGATTATCTTGGTCAAAAGCAGGATTGCATCGACTTGCCGATGGCTGCCGGCTGCACTTGGATCACAATCTCCCGATTAGTCTTGATGATGCATTACGATTTGGCACCATCGCCGAAAACCTGGCACTTGGGAACGACCGCGAGCCGCTACTGACCGATTCGGAGGCTGACTCAGCAGTGCGCACACCCACACACTTAGTTGTTCCTTTAACGCGACTCAACGCCACGCAAGCATCTGATACGCGAGGTCCAAGCCAATTAGTCATTCTCGCAACAGATCCCTTGGGAGCCCTGCCTCCGCTCTCCAAAATCACGCAAGAACAATGCCTCGCTTGGTTTATTTTAGGCTACGGTAATCACCTAGGCCCCCTAGAAGAACGTCAGGCTGAGATTGATATCCGATTCACACCAGGATTTATGGATACGCTTTTGCCAAGGAATCTTGATGACTACGTCTTCATCTTAGAGGACTTATTAGAAGCACATGATACGCGATGCTTTCTGGTGAATGCTGGATGGCATGGTGGACAGGCGGGGCATGGTGGTCCATTGTCCGCATCAGAAGAGAGTGCGGTCATCACAGGTATGTATTACTGCACTGATTGGGAGCCATTTGGAGCTCTCGGCCTATCAGTTCCGGCTGGTCAATCAGAAACTGCGGGTCCATGGCATCCGAAAGAGCGCTGGCCAGAGGCGAGCGACTACACTGTCAACGAGTCATATTTGATCCAAGCAATCACGGATGAACTACAGCGGACCAACGACCCACAGCGATGGCTAAAAGCCTTGGAAATTGAGTGCAACTAAAACTACCGACGATCTCTCCGCATATCCTGCAAGAAAACCACATCGATGTTTTGAGCCAACTCTTTACCGGTATGCGGTTCGGGCTCGAAAAAGAGGGTCTTCGTATCGATCGGGCTTCTGGCCAACTGGCACAAACTCCACATCCAAGGAATCTTGGTTCCGCACTTACGCATCCACACATCACCACTGATTATTCTGAGGCTCTGTTAGAATTTGTCACCGGAACGCACGCATCACCACACGCAGCAATACAAGAACTTGAAGAGCTGCATATCTTTGCAAGCTCTGTGCTGACAGATGAGCGGATTTGGCCGCTATCCATGCCGTGCCAATTACCTGAGTCGGACTCCGATATCCCGCTTGCTTACTATGGGGAGTCCCACATTGGCCGGTTGAAAACAGTGTATCGGCGCGGACTCGGATTTCGCTACGGTAGGCAAATGCAAACCATCGCTGGGGTCCATTTCAATCTGTCCTTCAGTGATGATTTATGGGCCTGGAAAGCTGCACTAGATGATCATCCCAATGGCACTGATCGTCGTCTCATTCGTGATCATGGATACTTCCACACGATTCGCAATTTTCATCGGATCCAATGGCTAGTTATGCTGCTGACCGGATCAAGCCCATCGGTTGATGAAAGCTTTCGTTTGCTTGCTACTGATCGATTTACAGTGACTGGCCGAACACGCCTCGCAGAAGGAGCAACGAGCCTCCGTATGAGCGATCTTGGTTATCAATCTGCAGCGCAAGAATCCATCAACATCTGCTTCAATCATTTGGATACCTATTGCGATACGTTATCTAATGCAGTGCATCACCCATGGCCAACCTATGAAGGCTTAGGCCTAAAAGATGACCATGGATTCAAGCAATTGAATACTGCGGTGTTGCAGATTGAGAATGAGTATTACTCAAGCATCCGGCCAAAGCGTATTCAACAGCCTGGAGAACGACCTGTTCGTGCACTTATTAATCACGGCGTTGAATATCTAGAGGTGCGCGCAATCGATTTAAATCCGTTTGCTCGCAACGGGATATCAGAGCATGAGGCATCTTTGATTACGCTACTTATGGCCGCATCAGCGCTTGCTGACAGCCCGCTAAATACATCCCAGGAGCGCGTTGCTATCGACGGTATCAATGCACGCACTAGTTGGGCTGGCCGGAGACCTGGCCAACGATTTGACGACCAATCGACGTTCAAGCAGGCAGGTCTAAGGTTCCTCGAATCACTCGATCCGATCGCCGAGGCTCTCAATACTGCTTTTCACACAGAAAGCTTTGCAAGTGCACTAGAGGATGCACGCTTAAGGCTCGATGGGACCTACCCGTTACTCTCTGAGGAAATCGAACAAGCAGTAATCCAAAACGGACATTTAAAATTTGGTCTTGCGCACGCAAATCAACACCATGACGGTTGGCAAACGGTCAATCTGAAGACCGAAAAGTTAGAAGCTATGCGGCGGGAAGTACAAGAGAGTCTGACGGCCGAACAACAAATGGCTACATCAAACGAGGGCTCTTTTGATGCCTTCGTTGATGCATACATTCACCAGCCATAGCTTAGTTTGCTGGATTAATCTCCAACAACTCAACATCAAACACGAGCACTGAGTTTGGTGGAATTGGCCCTGTTCCAGCAGAGCCATAAGCCAGTGCCGATGGAATGGTGAACTGGAACTTCGATCCAACATTCATGAGCTGAACGCCTTCAGACCAGCCAGGAATCACACCATTCAGAGGGAAGCTCACTGGCTCGCCACGTGCAATTGAACTGTCGAATACATCGCCTGAAACAAGTCGACCTTCATAGTGAACTTTAACGGTATCGGTCGCCTTCGGTGAATCTCCTGAGCCTTCGGCCAAGACCTTGTACTGCAGCCCGGAAGCGGTCACAGTCACCCCGTCTTGTTTTGCGTTATCAGCCAAAAAGGCTTCACCTGATTTCAGATTTGCTTCAGACATTGCTTCTACCTGTCGTTGTTGTTCTGCGCGCACCTTCGTCTGCGCATCTTGAACAGCTTTGTTGATTGCTGGACGATCGAGTTTCCAACTATTTGGATCTTTTGAGTCTTTGAGCCCTTCAAAAACGAATTGAGGGTCTAATTCACCAAAATCATTTTGAATACGCTCGCCTAAAATGATTCCAAGGCTGTAACTTAATTTTTCTAAATCTGTTGAAGGTTCATTCGCAAGCGCCGGAGTCGCAAGCAAAGACGCGATGATTGCGCCCCGAAACGTTGATTTCATAGATACTCCTTAATTAGTTTGAGAAAGCCTATCAGGCTCTGGGGTCGAAATGCCACGTAAGACTCGATTTCCCTCAGTAATACGTGATGCCGTTGTCACCAAACACAACACACCAAACCCCCACGCAAGCCATTCAAACCACTCTGGTATTACACACATCAACAATAAAACAGCTGTCGTTTCAAAGCCTTCGGTCAAGCCTTGAAGATAATAAATAGATTTTTCTTTCAAAGCCTGGTTCTCCAAACGATGACGCGCAGCAAAAACGGAGAACGCAAGGAAACTAGAGCCTGTTCCAACAAAACTGAAGAGCAGAAATGCGGTGGCCAATGCTACGCTCGGATCGCGGATCGCAAAGGCTAAAGGGATCGCGCTATAGACGAGAAAATCACAGGTAATATCAAGAAAAGCGCCCCGTTCAGTTGGGCCTTGAATGCGAGCCAAGGCTCCATCTAAACCATCCAATAAACGGTTTAGCCCAAATAAAATCGCCGCAGCAATCAATGCATCAAGGATGATTGCGATCGCCGCCAATAACCCCACCACAGCGCCAATCACCGTCAGTTGGGTCGCCGATAATCCTGCTCGATCGAGCGGCAAGACTGCAGAACCTAATGGCGCCTTCAACCGCCTCACGATCAACGCATCAAACACATCATGTCTCCCTCTGTCGGCCGATCCTCTGGATGATGTGTTACCAGAATCCCATAGCTTCCGTCATGTCGTACTTGCTCATAAATAACTTGTTTCACTTGTTCTCGGGTCTCTGTATCAAGTGCGCTCAATGGCTCGTCCAGCAGGAGTACACGAGGATGTGGTGCCAAAGCCCGGGCGACGGCGACGCGCATCATTTGACCGCGAGACAATTGAAACGGATCCTGCGTGGCCATCCCTTGAAGACCCAACTGATCCAATAATTGACCCACGCGGGCCCTGCGAGCGATTCCTGCACATTGATGCATGGAAAGTTCGATATTTGCGCCAATGGATAAATGTGGAAAGAGTAATGGCTCTTGAAATACAGTTTGCGACTCAGTACTCAGCCGAACGTCAGCGTCCATCTGACGCCCATCGAGCGTGATCCGGCCGATGAATTCAACTCCCGGCTCCTGATCAATTAGTGCGTGCAATAAAGTCGACTTGCCAAGACCAGATTCACCCTGAAGAGTCATGATTTCTCCCGGCTGAAGTGCAAATGAAATCGGTCGAAATAGTCCACGACCAGCGCGTCGCACAAACACGTCACCGAAAATCAGCATAACCGTCTCCTTGCATCCCCGCACGATGTCGCCATGCAAGTCGGTTGAGACACATTGCAAGTACAAATGCAATCAAGGGCAATAGCAGATTTACAAGTCCTGTTAGAGCAGCAGATCGTCGCTCGCTCCCAACAGTGACCATCAATTCGGTCATCAAGGTTTCAATTCGACCACCACCGAGCAAGATTGTTTGGGTGTAGAGCGCGCAACTCACTGCAAACGCCAGCGCCATAGCCAACATCAATAATCGACTGTTTCTCGGTAACCAGATCAAAAATATCCGTCGAGCGATGGACAAGCCTGACTGTCGCAAAAGCATCTCATGACGCACATCACGTTCAAACCAGCTGTCACTGATGACAATCATGACGTACGGCAACGCAATCAGTGTATGACCCAAAATGACCGGCCAGAGACCTGGACTTCCACCGAGGAAATACACCCAGGCAAGCAAGCCCGACGCGATTGGGAGTCCGGGTAACCAGAGGAAAGCCCACCAGACCCAGTGTAGTCGCTTTTGCCCTTTTGACACCAAATACTCAAGAATACCGACTGCCAAAACGATCGAAATCAGTCCAGTGATGAGGCCTATCAATAACGACATCCAAAATGGAGAGGCTAAGGTGTCCAGGTTTTTCAGAGCCATCAAGGAAATGTGCGGTAATGGCTCAAATACACTCCATCGAAGAGTCATCGACCAAATCAGCAAACTCGCCAGCGATAGACAGGTAATGGCAACCAGCGTCCATCGCAATACAGTGGCTAAACGAGTAAACGTCCAAACGACCGGCAACCGATTTTTTGCACGCGAGCGAAGCAGTAGCCGACATAAAATCCAAGCCACACTGAGTCCGATCAACAAAATGAGCAACCCCTGCGCGCCCGCTTGTCTATTAATGGCGTCTGGATCGGTGAGTAATTGTAGCAATCGAACACCGATTAGCTGCGGCTGGTCTGGCCCCAAAATTAAACTGACCTCAAGATTAGTCAACCCAAAAACAAACACCACGAATATTGCTGGTCCCATTAATTGTAGGACCTGTGGCCAAATCAGTTGATGATGGCACCCCGTATCAGTCATCCCTGCTTGTCTGGCGATGACCCGATAGGATTGGAGCGGCAGCCGTTTGGTCATTGGGATCGCAATGGCAGCTAAAAATGCACTCTCTTTGATAACAAGCGATAGGATTGCTCCGACGCCCCATGGATCTCTAGGAAATAAATATTGCCGTTCGATTGGAACCTCAAAAATAACCGAGATCCACCGCCAACCAACACCACCAGCGGACAATGCGAGCACTAAACCAATGGCAAGTGCGCCATGTGGCATGGCAAGCAACAAACTCCGCCACAATTGGAAATCATTCAGTCGCAACGCTTTAGCAGAGAGGGCGCGTGCAATAAATAATGAAATTATAAGCGAAGCGATCGCGACCCAAAGCGAGAGTAGTGAAGAATGAACAAGGGCCGGCTCATTCGATAGTCGGTCCCAACCTTGCACCCAAGAGGCACCGGAATACCGACCGACGGCATCATCCAGCAAGCCAAGGATGGGAAGAATCAGAATGAGAACGAAAAATCGCTCAACCCAATTCACTGAGCCTTTCCAAAATAGCGCTCTTTCCAGGCGCGCTCTAAAGGCTCAACCCAACTTGCATGCGGCTCTGATAATGGAATGCCAAGATCCTGCGAAGTTAATGTCGCCGGACCTAAGTCAAGCGTCTGAAAAAGTATTCGATCCGCAGGACGCAATCGCGACACATCGATCACTGTCGGATCACCCCAAATCGACGGATCTGCTTTCTCGGCCTGTGCCTCGGGACTCAACAGAAGGTTGATCCAAACAAGCGCTGCATCACGTGATTGCGCATTGAACGGAATCGCCAAAAAATGCGTGTTACCAACCGTGCCAATCTTATGAACATAGGTGCGCACGGAAGGCGCAAAACGACCATCCAAAATCCGCTGTGACGCATCATTTGGATTAAAGCTCAGCGCAATATCCAAGATACCATCAGAAAACAAATCCATCATGACTTCTGCCGAGTCAGGGAATTCTCTCCCATCACGCCATAAATTGGGGTGCAATGTATCAAGGTATTCCCACATCGGCAGAGTGACTGGCTTGAACCGCTCTTCTGAATAAGGCTCTATCAGCCAATCAGGGTATAGCGTGGTTTCCCAAAGGACCTGCTTTAAGAACGTGGTTCCATGAAAATTGGGTGGCTCAGGGTAAGTCACACGTCCAATATTATTTTTGGCATAGTCGAGCAGCGCAGCCATTGACTTCGGTGGTTCAGCGAGTCGCGCCTGATCAACAATAAATACTAATTGAGCACGACCCCACGGAGCCTCTAATCCGTCTGTCGGAACCGAAAAGTCAGCGGCAATTGTCGGCTCAGCTAAATTAATTGCACTCGACGACGGGAGATCAGTAACAAACGGAGCGCCCAGCAGCCCATCACGCTTCATCCGAGCAAAATTCTCTCCGTTAATCCACATAACATCAACTGAACCCTGATCTGATCGGCCGACACGTTTAGCTGTTTGTATGCCCTGTATTGCTATGGAGATGTCATCGACTTTGACGTGCTCGACAGTAACATAGTGTCGCTGTTGAGCGATTGTCGCCCAGCGCTCAATATATTTATTGATCGTTGACGAACCACCCCATGCATAAAAATAAATAGTTTGGCCTTCCGCATTGGCCTCTATTGCCTGCCAGTCATCCGCTTGGCCGGGCTGAGCACTCACAAATACACTGAGCGCAAAAATCAATCGAAAAATCATGAATGCACTTTATCCCTATAACGATTCGAAACGAAAGCAGATACACCCGAAAAAACACCGAGTAGTACCAATGGTAACCAGACCTGTGGATGCTCTATTAAAATCCACTGGGGCTTTAAGCCCTGCTCCATCAAGGTATCTAACCCACGACCCACACTCACATAAATCGTAGTCCCTGGGATGATACCGACTGCTGTCGCGAATACATAATCACGCATTTTCATCTGTAATACTGCGGAAATAATATTCACTAACCAAAATGGAAAAAACGGAATGAATCGCATCGTCAACAGCCAGCGTATTGGGCTTCGATGAAATGCTGCTTGAACTGAATCAACAGCGCCGCCGGCACGCTGCAAAAAGAACTCACGAGCAATGGTTGAAGCCAAAAGAAAAACCACAAGCGAACCCGCTGTAGCCGCTGAGACAATTAAGGGTAGCGAAATCCAGCCAAATAATGCGGCGCCCATCAATGTCAGTAGCGACGCCACCGGTAACGACAAACTGACTGCTGCCACATAGATGACAAAGAAAATCCCTACAGACCACGCATAATGATTTTGGATCATGAGTTTAAATTCCGAATAACGCGAGATCAGATGAGTTGGTTGTAACAAATCACTAGCAAACCAAATGAACAGAAAAATGCCGGCCACACTCATGGCCCATTTGATTCGTTTCAGGGAGATTGTACTCAAATTTTCGAAAACCACTGCTCTGTTTGACGCGAAACCCAATAGTAATTCAGATACTCTATGGGTCGTGCAACAGATTTCATCCAAAGAGGTCCACGATGACAGCAATTGTTCCTGTCGGCTATCCAACGCGACGATTACGTCGCAATCGACGTGACGCCTTTTCTCGAGCTCTGGTTCGAGAAAATACATTGACCACATCGCATTTGATTTACCCAATATTCGTTCTCGAAGGGCACAGCGAACGTGAAACTGTCGCCTCAATGCCTGGTGTCGAGCGATTATCAATCGACTTGATGCTCAAGCAAGCCGAACGCGCGCACACGCTTGGTATTCCAGCAATTGCGTTATTTCCAGTTGTTCGTGACAACAAATCAGAGGACGGTGTTGAAGCTTACAATCCGGATGGGTTGGTGCAGCGAGCAATCCGCTCGCTGAAAGCCGAACTACCGGAGCTGGGTATTATTACAGACGTCGCACTTGACCCATATACAACCCACGGACAGGACGGTCTAATTGATACTTCAGGATATGTGTTGAACGATGAAACCTGTGACGTGTTAGTGCAACAAGCGCTGTCTCACGCAGAAGCAGGTGCCGACATTGTGGCGCCGAGCGATATGATGGATGGGCGCATTGGGCTTATCCGTGACGCTTTGGAAAATGAGGATCATATCCATACCCGTATTCTCGCCTACTCTGCTAAATATGCGAGTTCATTTTATGGTCCATTCCGTGATGCCGTTGGTTCAGGGGCAAATTTAGGAAAAAAAGATAAGCGAACCTACCAAATGGATCCATCCAACAGTAATGAAGCGCTGCATGAAGTTGCTGAAGACCTCTATGAAGGCGCCGATATTGTAATGATCAAGCCGGGCCTTCCCTATCTTGATATCGTCCAACGGATCAAAACAACCTTTAAAGTCCCAGTTGCTGCCTATCAAGTCAGCGGCGAATACGCGATGATTCAGGCTGCACATCAAAACGGATGGATTGACGGCAAAGCCGTCATGATAGAAAGTTTGGAATCGATGGTGCGTGCGGGAGCAGACTGTATACTGACTTATTCCGCAATCGATGCGGCCGAAAACCTCACCGCTTAACAGAAGAAAGATAACGAGGACACAATGAGCGACCAAATTACGACTCTTACAAATGATAACTTTGATTCAATAATCAAGGATGCGCAAACGCCTGTATTGGTGGATTTCTGGGCAGAATGGTGCGGGCCATGTAAAACGATCGCACCCTTCTTGGAAGAACTCGCCACCGAATATGCAGGTCGCCTCACAATTGCAAAGCTGAATGTGGATGATCACCGCGAAGCTACTGAAAAATTCAGTATTCGAGGAATTCCCACGCTAATCTTATTTAAAAATGGGGAGCCTGAAGCGACCAAGGTTGGCGCTCTGTCCAAAAGCCAACTCGCCGCATTTCTCGATTCAAACATCTAAAAGACTAGACGAGACCACCGAAAGCGCCTAAGCTTTCGGTGTGGATGCTCTCCGCAGACTCCTTTGTTTTTCATAAATTACAAGTTGACCAACCTATGTACCGCTCGTGGTCCGCACCCGAGTGATCCAGAGAACTCATGAACCTCACAGAACTCAAGAAAAAATCAATGCCGCAACTCCTTGAAATTGCGGAAAGTATGAACCTCGAAAATCTCGCACGGTCTCGCAAACAGGATGTTATTTTCTCGATCCTTAAAGCGCACGCGAAGAGTGGGGAAGATATTTATGGTGATGGTGTCTTGGAGATATTATCAGATGGTTTCGGATTCCTAAGATCCGCCGACTCAAGTTATCTCGCAGGCCCCGATGACATCTATGTCTCGCCGAGTCAGATTCGACGGTTCAATCTCCGCAAGGGAGATTCCATTGCTGGCAAAATCCGTCCGCCGAAAGATAGTGAGCGTTACTTTGCATTGTTGAAGGTTGACGAGATCAACTTTGATAAGCCAGAAAATGCGAAAAATAAAATTTTATTCGAAAACCTTACACCGCTATTCCCGCAAGAATGTCTCTCCATGGAACAAGGCAATGGTTCAACCGAAGACTTAACAGCACGAATTATTGATTTAGTTTGCCCAATTGGTAAGGGCCAACGCGCTTTGATCGTTTCACCACCTAAAGCAGGTAAAACGCTCATGTTGCAAAACATTGCCAACAGTATCGTGCGAAACAATCCAGAATGTTATTTGATTGTCCTATTGATCGATGAGCGCCCGGAAGAAGTCACCGAGATGCAACGTACGGTCCGCGGTGAAGTAGTGGCGTCAACTTTTGATGAACCACCAGCTCGCCATGTACAAGTTGCTGAGATGGTGATTGAGAAAGCCAAGCGACTGACCGAACACAAGCGCGACGTGATCATCTTACTCGATTCCATTACTCGACTTGCACGAGCTTACAACACAGTACAGCCATCATCGGGCAAAGTATTAACGGGCGGGGTCGATGCGCACGCTCTCGAACGACCAAAGCGCTTCTTTGGTGCTGCTCGAAATATCGAAGAAGGTGGTAGTTTGTCCATTATTGCGACCGCATTGGTTGATACCGGTTCGAAAATGGATGAAGTGATCTTTGAAGAGTTCAAAGGAACTGGTAACTCCGAACTCAACCTGGAGAGACGAGCCGCTGAGAAGCGCATCTTCCCAGCAATCAATATCCGTAAATCTGGAACGCGCCGTGAGGATCTCCTCACCACAGAAGAGGAATTGCAGCGTATGTGGATTTTGCGAAAGCTCCTGGACTCCATGGAAGATCTTCAAGCAATCGAATTCTTGGTCGATCGCATGAAAACCACGACGACGAACGAAGAATTCTTCCAATCGATGAAGAAGCGCTAAGAAGCATCTTCAATAAGGCGGTGTCTGAGTTGCTCAAGAGCCGCTGTTCTTCCAGACTCCGCTTCAATACTCAACAAATGCACCAAGGGATGATCGGAATCTAGCTGATTCGCTCGATCGATGTGGTGTTTCGCTTCAGCATCAAGACCAGCCGCCATTGCCAAACGCGCTTGCACAATCTCCAATGCAACCGAATCAGTATGGACTTTCGCTAATGAATTGAGGGTCGCCAACCGCGACAGGGCATCGTCATCACCAATCGTCTCAAGGGCCAGCACCCAGTCTTCACGCCACTCCTTTTTCAACGCTTTTATCAGCGGTTTGAACTCGGATGGACTAGGATCATATTCGATCGCTTTTGGAATATTTGCCATCAGTCGCTCTGCTGATTCCAAATAACGCTCTGATTCATCAAGTTGTTCAAGCCGTCTCGCAGCTTCCGATGCGAGTAACCAATGCAGTGCTGGTAACGATTCAGAGCTAGCATCTTTTTTTAATACCGACAAAGCACGCGCAGGTTCATCGCGACGCAACCATAATGCGCCCTCAATGAGCCGCGAATCGGCTTTTCGCTGACGCATGCGACCCCAGGCCTTCCAGGCATTCCGCGGGAGACGCCCCAAAGCACCGCCCAAACCAAATACAATCCAGAGAATGAAGGTGGCTGCTAGAAAAAGAACTATAAATGCCCAGAGTGACATCTCAACCGTGTAGCCACCGTAAGCGACCAGTACGTAGCCCGAATCAGCTTTGACTCGATCTCCCAGGTATAGACCAAGTGCCAGTAGTGCACCGAAACCTGTGATCCAGATCGTGATTCTAACGGCACGACTCACTGTTTAACCTCTGCGCCAGAAATACGCTCTTGAGTCAGTGCATCACGATACACTTTGAGAGCTCGAAGCCCTCCGGCCGCATCTGGAATTTCGCGTGTGATTTGTATGCCTTCCAATGATCCGAGGACTGTGATCACTTTCAGTCCAGCACCATCCGTTACATCAAAGAAGTTCATCGATAAGCGTTTCGCCTGGGCAAGCCCTGCGTCGAACAGTGCTTGATCTTCACGAATCAATGCGAGCTTGATTTGCTCGAGGCTCAAGCGGAGAACTTCTCGCGCTCGTCCCGCATCCGAAGCAGAAACCAATGGTGTGATCGGTTCGTTCACTTCACGAATTCGAATAAACTCAGACAATTCTCCAAGCCAGTGTTTCACGTCGACCGTCTCTACCGATTCTTCCTTAGGAGCTAAGCGACGCACAGGCAGCCGCAAATCATCCAACACAGGATCAAGAGCAAGTAGCTCAGCCTGTAGACCCAATATATCAACAGATTGAACCGTGGATAGTGACTGTAAATCCTGCGCTAAACGCTCTCTCACTGATAACAAACGACCATCTTGTAGTTGGCCCAAAAGCGCTTGTGCTGTGCGCATTAAGGTCACCGCAGTTTCTGGGTTGCGTTCGATTAGCAGTCGTTGATCGGCGAGCTTCAAAAGATATTCAGATTCAGCCAACACATAGCTACTTCGTGTATCTATCTGCGCTTTTGCAAGCCGTTCAGCAACCACATCAACACGATCGATTACTGACTGATTGCGGGCGTCGGCACGGCCAATCTCCGATTCCAACCTTAGCATTTGCTTATCAAGATTTTGAGTCACTGTCTTTAAATTTTCGAGTTGCGAAACCTGTGTGCTCAATGCCTGGACAGAAGCACCTAATGACCCAGTCAATCGCGTAAACGACTGGAACTCTTGCCAACCGAACCAAGTGACAAAACCAACACCAGCGCACGCAGTACAACTGAACAGGAGAGTAATCCAAGCACTGGAACCCCTTGCCCCCGAATGTTCTTGGGGCTCGGAAACCGTATCAATCGACTCGATCTGTTGGTCTGCACTAGTCCCCTCAGCGCCCTTGGGTGTTGTCTCTTCAGTCTTTGACACTCGGATCTCCTTGCATCGCCAATCGAACGCCTTCTGGTGTCGGCGATTGAATTTGATGATACCGGCTTCCGATGGGTAATTGTGCTTTGGCGTCAGAACTTGTTACAAAATGCAGGTAATCCAACACACTCAAACCATGCGTCTCTGCAATTTTCAAAAAAGAGCGCACGAGGAGTGCAGAACCGTGAACAACTCCATCAACAGCGTCGATGCTTGTATTTCCGAGATCGAAATGAGGAACCAATTCAAATAGCTCCAGATGCGTGACCGGATCCATTAACACGGAATTCAGTTGGTCAAATTGACGCCCTGAACCTTTGCCACTGACAACTAAGACTTGACTCTCCGGCAGAATCTCAGAACGCATCAAATGCATCAGCGATTGAGAGCCTGGACTCGAGGCGATCCTCACTGTATGCGATTCATCCTTGAGTAACTCCGATGTTCCGACACCCACTGCCCAAAATTGTTGCTTGGCTGGCCATTGTGCCCACCGTGAGACCACTGCCTCGATCAACAATCGCGTAGATTCGGGAGACGTAACAACAACATGATCAAAGCGGTCAAAATCGACAATCGCTGGGTCCAACAAGACATCCAACGGGTAGGACTGAACACATGGAAGGGCAATCACCTCAAATCCGCTATCAATGAACGCATCAGCGACTCGCGGAAACGCAGAAGGAAGCCGATTTAACCAAAGTTTCAATTACAAACCCGCTTGAGCGAGAAGTTCTCTCGCACCTTGCGAAACCAGCTCTTCTGCAACGTGAATACCGAGACTCTCAGCATCATCGAGCTCACCGACACCCTCTGCTTTAAGCAGCGTTCCACAATCAGCTGAACCCACCAATGCGCGTAACCATAGCTGTCCGTCACGCTCAATTGCATAGGCTGCAATCGGCACCTGACAACCACCATTCAAATGGCGATTCAACGCACGTTCTGCACGCCCAGCAGTTTCACCCTCGGCATCTCGTAATGTCATCACAATGTCTCGCGTTACCGAATCATCTTCGCGGATCTCAATTCCAAGAATACCCTGGCCACATGCAGGTAAGATCTCCTCTGGCGCCGTCTCAAATGCGATACGATCGCCTAATTCAAGGCGTTTTAGACCAGCCGACGCCAGCACAAGGCCATCAAATTCACCTGAGTCGAGTTTCTTCAAGCGTGTCCCCAAATTGCCTCGGACTGGCGAGAGTTTTAGATCGGGTCGTAGTGCACGAATTTGAGCGATACGCCTCAAACTTGACGTGCCAAGATGTACACCTTGAGGAATATCAGAAAAACCATCCCAAGCTTGAGTACCAGCGCGGTGAACCAAAGCATCTGTTGGTGTTTCACGTGCTGTTAAACAACACAAGTTCAAACCAACGGGAAGCTCCATCGGTACGTCTTTCAAAGAATGGACAGCAAGATCTGCGCGCCCGTCGTACAGTGCGACCTCTAATTCTTTAACGAAGACGCCCTTACCTCCAATTTTGGTCAACGAAACATCGAGCTGCTCATCACCTTGCGTAGTCATTTCCAAGAGCTCAATTGTCAACTCAGGAAAATGGGCTTGAAGACGATCACGAACGTAAAAAGCCTGCCAAAGAGCCAATGGACTCTTCCTTGTTGCGATACTTAATGTTTTTTGCATGTGTGGTCCTTTGTTACACCAAGTATACTGGATGCTTACAGAAGGAGTCTCTATGAGTCAGGAAACGCCCAAAGCGCTTTGGGGCGGTCGTTTTTCGGAATCCACCGATGCGTTCGTCCAAGCGTTCACTGCATCCGTCGAATTCGACCAACGCATGGCACGCGAGGATATTCAGGGATCAATTGCGCACGCCACAATGCTTGCTGAACAAGGAATCCTTACTGACACAGAACGTAACACCATCATCAAGGGCCTCCGCCAGATCGAAGCTGAAATTGAATCAGGTGAATTCGCATGGTCCATTACGCGTGAAGATGTGCATATGAACATCGAGTCACGACTAATCGAATTAATTGGCGACACCGGGAAAAAACTTCATACAGGCCGTTCTCGAAACGACCAAGTCGCTACAGACACTCGGTTGTGGGTTCGGGGAACCATTGATCACGCTATATCTGAATTGTCTCGCCTCCAGATGAGTTTGATCGCGTTAGCTGAGCGTGAAGCAGATACTATTATGCCTGGTTTAACACACCTTCAAGCGGCACAGCCCGTAACTTTTGGGCACCACATGCTCGCATGGAATGAAATGCTGGAGCGCGATGCAGGTCGCTTACTTGATTGCAGACAGCGGATGAATCTGTGTCCGCTTGGTGCGGCAGCACTCGCTGGCACCAGCTATCCGATTAATCGCGAGCGCACGGCCGAGCTTCTTGGCTTTGATAAACCGACAGAAAACAGTCTTGACTCTGTGTCTGATCGCGACTTCGGTATAGAGTTTTTAAGCGCCGCAAGCATCGTCATGATGCACCTGTCACGGTTTTCAGAAGAACTCATCAACTGGAATTCAACCGCGTGGCAATTTGTCGACCTACCTGACAAGTTTTGTACTGGTAGTTCGATAATGCCACAGAAAAAAAATCCCGACGTGCCTGAACTTGTCCGAGGCAAATCAGGTCGCATGTTCGGCTACCTAATGAGCTTACTCACTGTGATGAAAGGGCAACCACTCGCCTACAATAAAGATAATCAGGAAGACAAAGAGTTGCTATACGGCGCCGCGGACACGTTGCTCGGATCGCTTCGCGCTTTTGCCGATATGATGCCGTCATTACTGGTTAATCAAAACATTTTGAAAAACGCTGCAATCTGTGGGTTTTCGACAGCTACAGATCTGGCAGATTACCTGGTCCGCAAAGGCTTACCGTTCCGAGATGCTCATGAAGTCGTCGGACAAGTGGTTGCCCTTGGCGTCCAAACCAAGCGCGATCTCTCAGAGATGGACCTTTCAGAACTCCAAGCATTCAGTGATCTGATCCATGACGATGTATTTGAAGTGCTGACTGTAGAAGGATCCGTGAATGCCCGTGACCACATTGGTGGAACAGCGCCCACTCAGGTGCGGGAAGCAGCTGCTCGGGCTAAAGCTCGTTTAGCTACCCGCTAAGGTATGGTGATTGCTGCCAAAATCGCTTGGACTTGAAGCTCTGTAGAACCGCGATTGGCTTCAACCCAAGCACTTGCGGCCTGCCCCATTGCATCAGCTTTTACATGTGCCTCAAAAATGGATGCTGAGAGATACTCAGCATCTGTACGAAGCAGAGCGCCCGCGGCTTCTAAACCAGCGCTGATCGCCTGAAAGTTATGCATAGATGGCCCTGCAATGAGCGGCTTACTCATCAGCGCGGGCTCAATCGGATTTTGACCGCCCTTTCCGGAAAAACTGCCACCAATCACGATGATATCAGACTCAGAAAGATACGCTCCCATATCTCCAAAAGTGTCACCGATCAGGATCTGAGCCTCTTCTTGAATCTCACCTGAGACTTGCGATGCCTTAAGACCTTGAGCATCAGCCAAAGTCTTGATCTGAGATCCTCGAACGGGATGTCGAGGCACAATCAATAACCGTAATTCAAGGTGTTGCCGAGCCCAGGAGACCAACAGAGCATCATCATCTGCGTGGCTACTCATCAGGCAGACTAGAATATGACCTCGTTTCCATTTACTGATCTGATTCGCTCGTTCCCGGGAAATTTGTGGAACACGTTGGTCAAGCTTAATGGATCCAACTTCTGAAATCGCATGGGCCGGCACCCCAAGCTTTTGCGCACGATGAGCATCACGCTCAAATTGCATGAGCGCGCATGAGACCTGGCCCCACATCGGCCGCGACACCCAACTAAACCGCTGATATCCGCGAACTGCTTGATCACTCAACCGTCCATTCGCAAGAATCACTGGAACAGCAGACCGATGGCATGCGGCAACTAAATTAGGCCAAAGTTCGGTCTCAATAACGATCAATGCCCTCGGGCGCAGTTTGGACAACCAGCGAGTCCAAGTCCACGAAAAGTCCCAAGGAAACACGTGTCTGGCGAATTCACTCTGAGACAAGACACCAAGACCAGAAGGTGTCGTCGCCGTCATGAAGATATGAAGTGATGCATCATGTTTTATGAGTACTCGCGCAAGCTCCACTCCAACTTTTGCCTCCCCAAGACTACACCCATGAATCCATACACAGCCATGCATCTGATCAGGTACGTGCGCCCCGAGTCGACGACTAACCATCGGATCTTGATATTCTCGACGATACTTCTTCACCACATGCCCAATCAGAAGTGGTGTGCAAAGTAACAAGAGCAGCGAATACAGATGTCGTCCCATAATTGAAGATGCTAGCATGCTTGCATGAAAATCATCGTCGGTGGCGGGATTTCAGGTCTCTGGCTAGCAGCTGAACTGAAAGCTCGCAACATTCCATGCTGTGTTATCGAAAAAAAAGCGCTTGGCCAGGGTCAAACCCTGGCGAGCCAAGGCATGATTCATGGCGGGACTAAGTATGCACTTGATGGATTATTAACCAAAGCAGCCAGTGAAATTGGTGCTATGCCCGCGCGCTGGAAACAAGCTTTGAAAGGCGAGGGAACGGTTGATTTAAGCCACGTTCAACTCGAACGAGAAGATCAGCTGTTATGGTCTGTCGAATCAATTGCTGCAAACCTTTTGGGGTTCTTTGCAAGCAAAGCCATGCGATCTCGTATGGAACGAATTGATCCGCAATCTGAGGCGGCGTTTAATCATCCAAATTTCACAGGCCATCTGTATCGATTGTCAGAACCGGTGTTGAAGCTTGATACATTGGTGCATGCATTTGCAGAGATCTTGGATGGACAGATCTTCCAAACTGAGGTCACCCAGATTCTGATGAAAAAAAATAAGGTTGTCGGGATCGAAACAACTTCTGGTCGGATCCATGGGGACGTCATTTTGACTGCTGGTGAAGGAACAGAAGCGCTTTTATCCAAGATTTCGGGAGAGTATCCGGCCATGCAGCGACGTCCGCTAGCAATGGCGGTCTGCAAACTTGTACGCCCCATTCCAAAAGTATTCGGTCACCAATTCGGGAGTGGTAGCAAGCCTAAACTCACCGTCTCGACCCATGAATTTGATGGGGCGCAATATTTGTATTTGGGCGGACAACTTGCCGAAAACGGAGTCACACAAGATGACAACACGGTGTGCTCAAATGCAAAACGGGCATTGTCGGAAGCACTTTCCTGGCTTGAATTGAACGTGGAATCAACGCGCGTTTTTCGAGTCAATCGAGCAGAGCCAAGCACACGTGAGGGAAATCGGCCCGATACCGCATTCGTCTCCAAATCAAATGGCCTGATTGTGGCGTGGCCAACTAAGCTCGCACTTGCACCTGCACTTGCCGACCAGATCCTGCCGCTTCTTGATGGAGATTCAAAACCTGCAACACTTCCGCTGTGGTCAAAAGCTACAGAAGGGCACTACCCATGGGTATGATTCATCGGTCACTCGGACAAACAGGGCTCGAACTCAGTCCAATTGGCTTAGGTACTGTAAAGATTGGCCGGAATACAGATGTGAAATATCCGACTGATTTTGAATTACCGAGCGACGAGCAGATCATTCAACTGCTGACACTTGCGTCAGAATTAGGCATCAACTGTCTTGATACAGCGCCTGCCTATGGCACCTCAGAAGCTCGGCTCGGTAAGTTGCTACCAGAGATCGCTTGCGATTTTCGTATTATTACAAAAGTTGGGGAAACCTACGATCCTGACACAGGAAGTCATTACGACTTCTCAGAAACCGCGATTCTCAAGAGCTTAGAACAAAGTCTTCAACGCCTGAATCGTGACCGTTTAGATGTGGTGTTACTGCATTCCGATGGAAAGGATATCGAACACCTGAGTCAAGGTGCGCTCCAAACCTTGATCAAAGCGCGAGACCAAGGTCTCATTCAGGCGGTCGGGTTATCAGGCAAAAAAGTGGAAGGTGGACGTCAAGCTCTAGATCAGGGAGCGGATTGCCTGATGATTACACTGAACCCTGAAACTCAAGATGAAAAACCGCTCATCGCTGTAGCGCAGAGATATGGTGCGGGGTTATTGGTCAAGAAAGTCCTCGGAAGCGGCCATCTAACAACATCCATCCCTGAAATTTTTAAAGACTTGTTCGCGCACCCAAACATCACTTCCGCTATTATTGGCACCATTAATCCCGCGCATCTGCGCAATAACTGTCTTGCACTCCCAACAGAGATCCAACTATGAGCCTAGACGCTATCAAAGCCACCTTCCAGGCAAGCATTGATACCAAGCAAGCCCTGATCAACGACGCCAAACGCTTGGAAGAACTGCTTGAAGTCGCAGGCGTCGCGTCATCAACAATTAAAGCAGGCCATAAAATCATGCTCTGCGGTAACGGGGGGTCAGCAGCCGACAGTCAACATATCGCGGCAGAGCTGATCGGTCGCTTCGAGAAAGAACGTCAGTCAATGGCCGCGATTGCGCTTACAACTGATACATCTGCTCTCACCGCCATCGGTAACGATTACGGCTATGACCAAGTGTTCTCGAGACAAGTTGAAGGCCTCGGGCAATCCGGTGATTTACTCATTGGCATCTCAACAAGTGGCAATTCAAGGAACGTCGTCAAAGCAATGGAAGTTGCTCAAAGTAAAAGCATTCGCACAGTTGCATTAATTGGCGACAAGCCAGACGGCGCGATGCAAGCGATTGCAGATTACGTCTTAGCCGCACCATCGACTAACACGGCACGTATCCAGGAGTGCCATATCTTAATGATGCACACTCTCTGTCAATTAGTTGAGTCGGAATCCGTCTGACGAATCTTTGCGATCAAGTGGCTGGTCGATAGGTTAGCCACTTCACCGAGCACTTTGACTTCCCCGCCGTAATCCAATACGTGCTCGTAGCCAACCACTTCCTCGATAGATTTGTAGTCACCGCCTTTCACAAGAACGTCGGGTCGGACCACATCAATTAAGGGAATCGGCGTGTCATCCGTAAATGCGATCACGGCATCCACAGCACCGAGACCTGCAAGCACCTGCAAACGGCGTTCAATTGCATTCACAGGACGCTGAGGCCCCTTCAAACGAGCCACTGACGCGTCTGAATTCACTGCAACAATCAATCGATCACCAAGAGAAGCAGCTTCTTTCAGATACGCGACGTGTCCAGCATGCAGGATATCAAAGCAGCCATTGGTCATCACGATTTTCTCCCCTTGGGTACGGCATTGTTCAGCCCAAGTAGCTGCCTCATCTGCGCGATCGAAAATACCATGATCAACTGACAAAGCTCTCTCCAGCTCTCCACCACTGACAGTTGCTGTCCCAAGTTTCGACACAACGAGTCCAGCCGCTCGATTTGCCAATTCAGCGGATTCAGCCATGCTCTTTCCCGAACCAAGCCCTGCAGCAACAGTCGCAATTACGGTGTCGCCAGCACCTGTCACGTCGGCGACTTCACGAGCTGTCGCCGCAAATTGATGCACAGATCCATCACGCGTAATCAGCGTCATTCCGTGTTCAGAGCGCGTGATCAAGATTGTGTCGATATCCAATTCATTAATGAGATTCCGGGCTTTTTCAGCCAGCTCCTGATCGTTAGCCCAGGTCCCACAAACCACCTCAAATTCCGTACGATTCGGCGTCAATAAAGTCGCTCCTCGGTATCTTTCAAAGTCTGTACCCTTCGGATCAACAACGACGGGAATCTTGAACGCCCGTGCCTTTTGAATGAGTAAACGAGGCTCTAAGCTACCTTTTGCATAATCACTTAAAACAACTGCCGTGATTCCATCAAGAGACATCGACTGAGCGAGCGATTCTGCATGTGATGCATCAAAAGGTGTCTCAAAATCGAGGCGAATCATTTGATATGCTTGGCTTAAAACCCGCAGTTTTGTAATGGTCCTGTGGTCGACGCGCGTCAAGAGTGGCGTCACGTTATGGTTTGTCAGCGTCTGTTCCAGTAAATCTGCGTCAGAGTCATGGCCCACAAGCCCAGCACAAGTCACTTGAGCACCCAGTGACGATAAATTCAAAGCAACGTTTGCAGCCCCTCCTGGACGTGCTTCATCGTGAGTGACCCGAACAACCGGAACAGGAGCCTCGGGTGATATCCGGCCTGCATTGCCATGCCAGTATCGATCAATCATGACATCTCCAACGACTAAAACTCGCGATGCGGAAAACATATGTGACACAGAAGATCTCTCTAATGATTCGAACCTTGTTATAGTACCGAGCTTAATCAACGAACCCAACCGGATTACACATGAGCATTTATCTCGTTCCGCTGGGACTTGGCTTCATTCGACTCTTAGCCGCACTGCCACCAAAGCTCGCAATGGCTATCGGTCGCCTCATTGGAATGTTGCTGTTCCACACAGCAAAGAATCGACGTCTTGTCTGCGAACGAAATATTGCTGTTTGCTTCCCAGAGTTGGAACAGTCTGAACAACGCAATCTTGTCAAAGCATGCTTTGAACAAAATGGAATTGGATTAACAGAGACCGCATGGTCTTGGCATCGACCAATCAATTTTGTCAACGACAAAATTCGTGTATCCGGACAGGAGCTTTTCGAACAAGCCAACATAGAGGGTCAAGGGGTTCTGTTACTATGTCCTCACTACAGCATGCTGGACTTAGTCGCCCCGCTCATGTATGCCGTCGCCGGAAGATTTGTGGTCAGTTATCGCCCCAATGACAATCCCATTTTTGATCAAGCTGTGTGTCGTGGACGCGCCCGCTATGCCGAATTAGTCGACGTCCGTGCATTACGCAATATCGCTAAACACTTAAAACAAGGAGACGTGGTATGGTTTGGGCCCGATCAAGATATGGGGCCAAAAGGCTCTGTCTTCGCCCCATTTTTTGGCAGGCCTGCCTGTACCGTAACAACACCAGCTCGACTCGCTCGAATGTCTGGCGCAGTCAGTATTTTTCTTAACCTACACCGCGACGACAAAGGTATCTATCAGGTCTCATTTGTCCCGATGCCCGATAATTACCCGGTTGCGGATGAAGTCAAGAATGCGCACGTACTCAATCAACGCATTGAGGGCGCCCTGAAAAAGCATCCGTCACAATACATGTGGATGCACAAACGATTCAAGACAAATCCAGACCTTACGCGGCAGACACTGTATCAATATGACTAACCCATCTTATCACTTCAGATGCGCTGAGATCAGACATTTGTCCTGTCGAGCTTTTTAGAATTTGCGACGTCTCGGAAACAGGCCCCACGAGACCCGGCTTCGTCGGCCCATACAACGCAAGCATGGGAATACCCAATGCGTCAGCAACATGCGCAAGACCAGTGTCAACTGAAACCACTGCACGGGCATTTGAAATCTCAAACGCAACGTCATTCAAAGAGGCTTGATTCAAAATCCGTACCGGCAATCCTTCAGTCATTGCTGACACTGCCTCAAATTCAACATCACCACCAACTGGCAGGACAATGTCAGAAAACTGTGGAAGTGCATCCTCGATAACGGCTTTCCATCCATTAATTGTCCAACACTTAGCCTGCCGACTTGTCTGAGTCACGAGCACCAGACAATCTGTGGGCTCTTGTGGTCGACTCAGGTCAATTGACGCATCTGGATCCGTTTCTGGAAGGGTGTAACCGAGCGAGCGAGCGAAAAGTTCACGCGTCCTAGATATGGCATGTTTTGAGCGAGCCACGCGATGCCTCACATCATAAACGCTCGCTGCCAAACGTTCTTTTGCTGACCGATAATCGAATCCATGCTTTGGCCCATCGGTAAAACGGGAAATTAAAAATGCGCTCTTCATTAACCCTTGCGCATCAATCACGGCATCGTATCGCTCTGCACCGAGGGCGTGTTTGTATGCAGCGAAATCATTCGAGAACAGCAGGCGGTGTAGCTTTCCTTTCCAGAGTCTTAATGGAATCCCCAGAACATCGCCCACAGATGGATGCCAGTGTGGAATTTCCGCAAAAGTTGGCTCACACACCCAATCAAATCGAATGTTGCTAAGTGCTCGTGTTGCGTCGGTGAGCGCTGGTAATGTGTGAACTAAGTCACCCAAGGAGGACGTTTTCACCACCAAAACACGCATTAGGTAATCCGCTTAATTTGGTGCGATAACGCGTCGAATACCTCATCAACCGAAAGCTCAGACAAGCATGCCTGATGCTTTAAGGGGCACTTTCTTTCGAAGCACGGATGACAGGGTACAGGATGTGTCAAAGTCACTGCCGTCTCACTGAGGGGTGGCGTGTGCGCTGGAGAAGATGGTCCAAACAATGCAACTAACGGACGACCTGTAGCTGCAGCCACATGCATCAAGCCGGAATCATGTGTCACAACGGCTTTAGATAACCCGATGACGTCAACCACCTCAGGGATCGCTGTCAAACCTGCGAGATTGACGACGCTTTTTCGTTTTGATTTCTGAATCTGGTCGATTAATCGACGACTATCGTCTGCATCATTAGGCGAGCCCAACAAAACAATCTGGTATCCATCATCAATTAACCGTGTCACTAGATCGGAAAAATGATCAATAGGCCATTGCTTGGCAGGTCCAAACTCGGCTCCAGGACAAATGGCAACTAGCCGAGAGCAATCCAGTCCATGCATATTCACCAGACGATCCTGTGATGCTTGGTCTGTGGTCAAACGCGGACATAGAGGAGCCTCAGGTAATTGATTGGCTGACAGCGCAAGATTTGCCGGAAAGCCAAGTGCCATATACCTATCAATCATTCGCGGGAATCGAGCCTCGTGCAGAATCCGCAGATCGGTCAGTAACTTGTATCGGTACTCACCTCGCCATCCTATCCGGCGAGGAATCCCGGCCATTGCTGGGATCAGTGCCGATTTGAGGGAATTGGGAAGAATGAACGAGCGATGGTATCGAGAAAAGCGAAGCTTGCGGGCAAATGCCCACCGCTCCCTTAACTTCAGCTCACCGTGATCGAACGGAAGCTCAATGGTCTGATCAATTTCAGGCATTCTCCGCGCGACATCCAAGCTCCAACTGGGCGCAAGCACATGAATCGGATCGTCTGGCCGCTTGGACTTCAAAAATGAAATCAACCCGTGCGCCATGATCATGTCGCCGACCCAACTCGGGCCAACCACTAAGGTTGGCATCACTCAGTCCTTAACGAGTGTGACCCACTCGCTGAATTTTTCATTCCGGCCGTGGACGACATCGAAATAATCTGACTGTAGCGTTTCTGTAATTGGTCCTCGAGACCCTGCACCGATTGGCCGCGAATCTAGCTCTCGAATCGGTGTCACCTCGGCTGCGGTCCCCGTAAAAAATGCCTCATCTGCGATCAAAACCTCATCACGCGTTATCCGTTTTTCAACAACATCGAGACCGTGGTCTTTAGAGAGAGCGAAGATCGTTTTACGCGTTATTCCATCCAAACAGCTGGTTAGCTCAGGGGTATAGATCACACCATCACGCACGATAAAGAAATTCTCGCCGGATCCCTCAGCAACATAACCTTCTGGATCCAATAACAATGCCTCATCTGCACCGCCAGTCAGCGCCTCTTGCAATGCAAGCATCGAGTTCATGTAGTTCCCATTCGCTTTCGCTTTCGTCATCGTGATGTTCACATGATGGCGGGTATAGCTCGAAGTACGGACCTTAATCCCACGCTTCAGATTCTCTTCACCCATGTACGACCCCCACGCCCAAGCAGCAACGATCACGTGAGTTTTGAGCAAATCTGCCCGCAATCCCATTCCTTCGGAGCCATAGAAAACCATTGGTCTCAAATAAGCATGATCCAAATCGTTTGAGGCAACAGCGGCTTTCTGTGCCGCATCAATTTCCTCCATCGAAAACGGAATATTCATCCCGAGAATTTTCGCTGAATCAAAGAGTCGTCGAGTGTGATCGTGCAGGCGGAAGATCGCTGCACCATCAGCTGTTTGATAGGCACGGACTCCCTCGAAACACCCGAGGCCATAATGCAAAGTATGGGTGAGGACGTGCGTCTGGCATTCCCGCCATGGCTTGAGTTTGCCATCAAACCAAATTAATCCATCGCGATCAGCAAAGTTCGGCTGCATTTTTATTTCCAATCAATTCAAGAAGACATCCACCGCGCCCAAAGACCCATAACCGACTGCCGTTCGCTTTCCACTGCTGCAACTGCAACACGGCCTTTGCGACCGGCTAAGATTGCCCCATGGTTCAACGTCCGATAGCGGACATAAGCTGTTTTCAGCGCATCTGCATCTACTGTCGAAATACACCCTGACTTCGAAAGTCCGTTGAGCTGTCGGATATTATCCGTGTAGGCCGCGAGCTCTGGATGTGTTTCCGCGTGTGCTAGAATCTGATATTGCACCATAAATTCGATATCAACGATACCTCCCCGGTCGTGCTTTAAATCAAAACTAGCATCACCGGCTTTGCTACCAAGGTGTGCACGCATTTTTTCACGCATTTCAACAACATCTTTTAACAATTCACTAGGTTCGCGGGCATTTCGTAAAATCTCGATTCGAAGTGTCTCCAGTTTTGTATTCAGGAATCGATCTCCGGCAACCGGTCGCGCCCTGACAAACGCCTGTAATTCCCAGGTCCAAGCAGACTCATCGAGATATTTCTTCAGCGCATCAAGGCCAACAACCATCAAGCCAGAGCGACCGGATGGTCTGAGGCGCATATCGATTTCATATAAGCGCCCAAATCGTGTATTAGTCTCGATCAGCGCAATGACACGACGTACGACACGATTAACGAAAAGACCACCCTCAATTACGACATCACCGTCTGTCATCTGATTGGGATCGATACCATGGACAAATACCAGGTCAAGGTCTGAGCCATAGCTCATCTCTAAGCCACCTAATTTGCCGTACCCAAGAACCGACAAACCTAGCGAGTTCTCACCTTCACTTACATTGGCCACCGGATGACCATGCTTTTTGGCAACTTCCCGGTAGGCATAATTCAGCACTTCAGAAACCACTGCCTCGGCTATCCACGTCAATTGATCGGATACGCGCATTAATGAAATGTCACCACAGATTTCAAATACTGCGACTCGGAATGCAAGACCGCGAGCGAACTGAACAAGCACTTCGGTGAGGCATTCAGAGTCATCTGGATCGACTCTTTGCAGGCGCATTGATAATTCCTGACCAATTGCCTCGCGTGACATTTCGGCATCACTCGCCTCGAGCGTGAGTAACTCATCCAACAGAGCGGGCATCTCAATAAGACGCTCAGTGACCCAGGATGATCGATCTAAAATATCGAGCATACGTGAACGTGTTGCTGGATTCTCAGATAACAGAGATAGATACACGCTTCGTCGGGTACAGGTCGAGATGAATCGAAGCATCCGTGCTGTCACGTCAATCGGATAAATACTTAATTCGGGTCCTAATTGATTTAAAAGTGTTGTCAGTCGGGAGCGCGCAATCGGTTCGAGGCGATCGCATACTGGATCATCGAGGAATGCATCCAAATACTCTTGAACCTCGTCTTTGATCGAAGACTCAGCCATCGCTTGTGACTTCTCAACCCGCATAAATGAGACAAATGCCTCATGCACTCGATCAGTGACCTCTCGACGTTTTCGTTCAAAACTGTCGGCTGACTCAAAGCCCGTCACCGCAGCCAAAGGCCCACAATCGGGTGGTAATTCCTGTGTTTGTTTATCATTTTCAGCTTGGATCACGTGTTCGACGTAACGAAGCCACAAATAGTCTTGTCTGAGTTGCAAGCCGTCATTCTCGCTAATGACGGCCTCTATCATCAGAGTCGATAGAGCATCGAGAAATCCAGTGACCTGCAAGCTCGGAATCTGACCTCCACGCAACAACTGCATCGCTTGAACAATAAATTCGATTTCGCGGATACCGCCGCGGCCAACTTTAACGTTCTTATCGCGGCCTTGACGACGCACTTCTGCCTCAATTTTCGATTTAAGGTCGCGAATTGATTCAAACACCCCAAAATCGGGGTATTTCCGATACAAAAATGGCTTCAGCGATCTCAAAAGCGCTTGACCCAGTTTCAGATCACCCGCGACCGGTCGGGCTTTGAGAAGCGCAAATCGTTCCCATTCCCGACCATGTACTTCGTAATAGTCTTCACAAGCAACGATTGGGATCGCAAGCTGGCCTGCGGAGCCCCAGGGTCTCAGACGCTGATCGACACGTTCGACAAATCCGTCAACAGTTGGTGCATCGAGTGATTTTGCCACTTGTTGGGTTAGACGAGTGAAGTAATCGCTATGATCCCTTACTCGTGGACCGGATGTTTCACCGTCCTCGGCGAAGACGCAGAAAATATCGATGTCAGATGATAAGTTCAGTTCCCGTCCACCTAACTTACCCAAACCCAAAATGGTGAACGCTGGATTTGACGGAACACCGAAGGCTTTTTCAAGAATCACTCGATGATGTGCTAAAACGGCACTTAATGCAGCTTCAGCCATTTGGGTTGTTACTCGGACTGTGTCCTCAAAAGAGTCAGCTCCGTTTAATAATCGATGAATGAGACCTGCCTGCGTTTGATTTCTCAATAATCGAGCTTCACGATCGAATTCGTGTGGGCTAAAAGTAACCAGCTGTTGCCAAGAAGCCTGTATTTCAGTTTCCTTTGGTGGCGTTGCGCCGGAGTCTCTTAGCCACAATTGTTCAGGATCAAACCTCTTAACCCAACGCTTTAAAAACTGGGAGTACTCAATTGGCTGCATTCATTGACTCCACCGATTGCATAATCATCCAGCGGGCAAGTCCTTCTGGAAGTTCCCCACGTTTTAAGCCATTGGAGTAGCGAGCAATCGCCTCTTGATCACCTACTGCTTGCAATGCCCGAATTGCTTCCTCTGGGGCAGGGCCAGATAACGGATCCAATGCACGGCTCAACCGATGAAGCCATAGCTCTTTAGTAAAAGGGATCGGGTCGTCCATCGGGTCCGCGTTGCGAATCAATCGATCACCTCGCTCTGCTTTGGAGATAACACCCATAAAGGCGGGTAAGTGCTCAGATACCTCACAGCCAAGTGATATTAATTGCTCGATGTCACCTGAGAACAGTTCAAACTCCAACTCAGATACTTGAGACTCAAGACCGCTCGCCCTGACAGAGCCAAGGTCCAGAGACATAATCACATCACAATTGTTTTGTGTGACATGCCAGTCCGTACGTTCAAAGGCGTTCTGAAATACAGCGTCAAGTAACCGATCCTGTATGACCGGAACGACTGACGCCGGAAGATCCAAACTCTCGAGAAGGACATAGTCGAGCGAAGGGGTGTCGATCGGAAAATTCCACTCACGCCGTTGCGATAAACCTCGTTCATCAGGCTCTCTGATCTTCACGGTCATTTCACGAGATTCATTCACAAAGCGTGTGCGAATTGCGACACCCGCCCGGTGTAACAAACCTTTATGATCAAAGTAGACATTTTGTAGCAAAGCTGTCTGCCTTGGAATCACTCGGCCCAAAACGGAATACAGTGCATCAGATGCCCTCGACGGGTCGCAATCTCGCAATCCTAATTTGAGCTCAAGTTCAATCGTATCTGGAGTTGGTGCCCAATTCATCGCACAATTCCCTATGAGAAGAGGAGTTTAACTATTCAAACACAGCCCTTGGTCGCATGGCTTCGCGAAGCCGGACCTTACATTGAGCAATTCAGGGGCAAAACCTTTGTCGTTTTGCTATCAGATTCCGACCAGACCGAATCAACTATGAGTCGTTTGGTTGAGGATTTAGTCCTGCTCAATGCGTTGGGCGTTCACCTTGTTCTCATACAGAGTACACGGCATGCGATCGACTCGTACATTGGTGAGCAGGGATTACAGACTGCCTATCATGGCCATCGTCGCATCACTGATCAGGCGCTTCTCAAAGACATCGTCGAATTGGTCAGCCAAATCGGACTGACATTCCGTGGTTTATTTATGCGTGCTCAACACAGAAACCACAGCCAATCTTCATTGGTCTCCGGAAACTTTATTTCAGCAAAACCTTTGGGTATTCATGAAGGTGTGAACCATCAATTCACAGGATCAATTCGGCGGATTGATGCTTCAGGAATACGTCGTCAACTAGAGATCGGCTCAGTTGTCTATCTGGATCACATCTCGCACTCCCCAGCAGGCGAACCCTATAATCTTGCAAGCGAAGAGGTCGCATCTGAAACAGCTGTCGCCTTGAATGCCGATAAACTGATTCTGATGGGTAACACGCCACACTGTGTTGATGCACACAATAACCGGATATCTGAATTAGAACTTAAACTAGTCGGCACGACTCGCGCGCATCAAAACGAAGAAATGCAGCGCAGACTTGATGCTGCTGAGCGCGCCATCCGAGGAGGAGTGAGCCGGTGCCATCTGCTCGGTGTAGGAATCGACGGCGCGATACTAACAGAGCTTATGACAACTGATGGAAACGGCACCCTGATCGCTTCACTGCCCGCGGCGCCTGTCCGACAAGCATGCGTTGATGACCTGCCTGGTTTGATCCATTTGCTGGCTCCGATGGAAGAACGGGGAGCCTTGGTGCATAGATCTCGCGATAAACTGGAAGCAGAGATCGATCACTTCTGTGTGATTGAGCAAGATGGCCGCATACTCGGATCTGCGGCACTCTACCCGCTCGATCAACGATGCGCGGAACTGGCAGCCTTAGCTGTTGACCATGCGATATCCGAGCAACAAATCGGCACCAAATTATTGGAGCATATTGAAGAGCAAGCACGTATGCTTTCCGTTGAACACCTTTTCGTATTGACAACGCAAGCAGGCGACTGGTTCAAAGAGCGCGGCTTTGTGATGTCATCGATTGAAGCTTTACCCGAAAATCGGCAGGCTTTATATAATTTTCAGCGAAATTCGCTGATCCTAAAGAAAAAACTATAGGACTCACTATGACCGACAAACGTCGCCCTTATTCGTCCGTTATTGTTGATGGACTCGCACAAACTCCGTCGCGCGCCATGTTACGTGCGGTGGGCTTTGGTGATGATGATTTCAAAAAGCCACAAATCGGTATCGCTAGTACATGGAGCATGGTGACTCCTTGCAATATGCACATCAACGAACTTGCTGATCATGCAGAAGCCGGCGCCAATGCAGCTGGTGCAAAGGCTGTCGTCTTTAATACCATCACAGTCAGCGATGGTATCAGCATGGGAACCCCCGGCATGCGTTACTCACTTGTCAGCCGCGAAGTGATTTGTGATTCGATCGAAACTGTTGTTGCTGGCCAAGGATTCGACGGTGTCGTCACAATTGGTGGTTGTGACAAAAATATGCCTGCTTGCGTGATGGCAATGCTTCGACTGAACCGTCCATCGATATTTGTTTATGGTGGAACGATTAAACCAGGCAAGGAGCGTCGAGATATTGTGTCGGTCTTCGAGGCTGTCGGGCAACGCGCAGCTGGAAGGATTGATGACTCGCAGTTAATTGCCGTGGAAAAAACAGCGATCCCTGGACCGGGCTCTTGCGGTGGAATGTACACAGCAAACACAATGGCAAGCGCAATTGAAGCGCTTGGTTTATCGCTACCAAACTCATCCGCTCAAGAAGCGATCTCAAGCGACAAAAAAGACGACTGTGAGCGAGCAGGCGCTGCTGTCATGCAATTGATAGAGATGGATCTCAAGCCATCAGATATTGTCAAGAAAGGTTCATTTGAAAATGCCATTACCGTCGTCATTGCGCTGGGAGGTTCGACCAATGCAGTCCTTCACATCCTCGCAATGGCACAATGTGCCGGAATCAATATTACTCTAGACGACTTTACAACAATCGGTGAACGGATCCCTGTTTTGGCAGACGTCAAGCCGTCCGGTAAATATCTGATGAGCGAGCTCATTGAGATTGGTGGTATTCAGCCACTAATGAAGATGCTACTCGACCGTGGTTTATTGCACGGTGATGTCATGACGTGTACAGGCCAAACAATGGCCGAAAACCTTGCCGATGTGCAGCCATACCCTGAATCACAAGACATCGTTCGCGCATTCGAAAACCCGGTGAAAAAAGACAGTCATCTTCGAATTCTTTACGGCAATCTGGCGCCCGAAGGAGCGGTTGCAAAGATTTCAAGTAAGGAAGGACTCTCTTTCACAGGGACTGCGCGATGCTTTAACTCAGAAGAAGAGGCGCTTCAAGCCATTCTCGATGGAAAAATTGATAAAGGCTCGGTCATCGTGATTCGTTATGAAGGCCCGAAAGGCGGACCGGGCATGCGGGAAATGCTCTCACCAACCAGTGCCATCATGGGCGCCGGGCTTGGCAAAGACGTTGCACTAATCACTGATGGTCGTTTCTCCGGTGGTTCTCATGGTTTTGTGATTGGCCATGTGACTCCGGAAGCCGCAGTCGGCGGTCCTATCGGACTTCTCGAAGACGGAGATATGATTACGATCGACGCCGAAACAAACGCTATTATAGTAGATGTTGACGATTCAGAGTTCGCTCGTCGGAGAGCATCATGGACGATGGAAAAGGAAACACCAAACCGTGGCGTTCTTGCAAAGTATGCGCGCTTAGTGTCTTCGGCCAGTCTCGGCGCAGTAACTGACGGCGACTAATTAACGAGGGATCCGGTCCCAGACCTCGTAACTGTGGGCCGGTGACGCGACATCGCCAGCACGGTCTTCAACTGAAGTTCGCGTAAACTTCTCTTGATCAGGTGCTTCAAAAAATGCGTCCCCATCGGGTGACACATTTACCTGTGTCACATACATCCGATCGACTTGGTCAATCGCTTCACGATATAAGGTGGCTCCGCCGATCACCATCACCTCGTCGGCGCCATCTTGATCCGCCTGTGATGTTGCAAGCTTCAATGCATCCGCCAAACTTCTGACAACCCGAACCCCTAGTGCCGACCAATCTGCATTGCGCGTAATCACGACGTTGGTTCGTCCGGGAAGTGGGCGCCCGATCGATTCAAAGGTTTTTCGGCCCATTACGACGGGTTTCCCCATTGTGACTTTCTTGAAGTACTTCAAATCGCTCGGCAGGTGCCATGGAAGTTGGTTATCGACTCCAATGACGCCATTATCGGCGCGTGCAACGATTAATGCTATTCGTATCATATGGCCACCGGTGCTTTGATATGAGGGTGTGGTTCATATCCATCAATCACAATGTCCTCTTCGCGGTAATCCAGAATCGAACTAGGTGTTCGTAGTAACGTGAGTGTGGGTAGTGGCCGAGGTTCACGAGAGAGCTGTTCACGCGCTTGGTCGACGTGATTCTGATACAAATGCACGTCGCCACCGGTCCAAATAAAATCGCCCACACCGAGACCACATTGATCTGCAACCAGATGTGTCAATAATGCGTAGCTCGCTACATTAAAAGGTACCCCGAGAAACACATCAGCAGAACGCTGATACAACTGACATGACAATTGATTATCAGCGACGTAAAACTGAAAGAGCGTGTGACAAGGAGCGAGCGCCATCTGTCCTGCGCGGACATTGTCTTGCGGCGATTGACTTTCATCAGGCAATAACGATGGATTCCATGCAGAGACCAAGAGACGTCTGGAGTTTGGTCGGACTTTAATTGACTCAACCACCTCCGTCAGCTGATCGATCGTGCGTCCATCGGGAGTTGGCCAGGAACGCCACTGTGCCCCGTATAAAGGGCCCAAATCACCATCCTCTGTCGCCCATTCATCCCAGATCGACACACCGTGATCGCGAAGATACTGCGTGTTGGTGTCGCCCTGCATGAACCACAGAAGCTCATAGACCACAGACTTCAAATGGACCTTTTTGGTTGTCACCAGGGGAAAGCCCACGTTCAGATCAAATCGGATCTGATGACCGAAACGACTCAAAGTCCCTGTGCCAGTTCGGTCGCCCTTCGCGGTACCTTCATCCAATAACAGTTGGAGTAAATCAAGATATGCGCGCACCCAGCGACCCCTTCCATATGAACAACAACCACACACCGATCGCAATCATGGGAACTGTCAGCAATTGACCCATCGTCATCCAATTCAGTGCAATAAATCCAAGATGTGAGTCCGGCTCACGGACAAACTCCACCATAAAACGAAATACGCCATAACCCAACAAGAAAAGACCCGTCACTTGGCCGCGTCTCCGCGGCTTGGACGAAAATAGCCATAACACCACGAAAAGTACGACACCCTCGAGGGCAAACTGATACAGCTGACTCGGATGACGTGCCAGCTCATCTGCTTTCGAAAAAACCATTGCCCAGGGTAAATCTGTTGGTCGACCCCACAACTCACCACCGATAAAATTACCAAGCCGGCCAAGGCCCAACCCGATCGGAATGAGAGGCGCTAATGCGTCACCGAGAGCGAGTGGTGCAATTTTGTGCTTTCGAGCAAAAATCCAGGTAAAAGCGATCACACCAACCAACCCACCGTGGAAAGCCATGCCGCCCTCCCAAACGTAGAATAACGACAGCGGATTATCGAGTAGCCGATCTGGCTGATAAAAGACCATATATCCCGCACGACCACCTATGATTACACCAAGCGCAATCCAGCTCAAAAAGTCAGACATTTGTTCTCGATTGATTGGAAATAGCCCGCGATCAATCCGATAATTCGCGAGCCCATACCCGCCCAAAAAACCGAAAACGTACATCAACCCATACCAATGGATCCGAATAAACCCCAGATCGAGGGCAACTGGGTTTATTATCCAATCACTCATCCCACGGACGTCCAAATCAAGCCGGCTGACAATGCAGAGAGAAAAGTCGCAAACAGCCGTTTCAGCAATTTTTGGTCAAGAAAATGGGCAAGCCGAGCCCCTAAGCTGGCGGATACGGTTGATCTTGCAATATTGCCAATCAATGCCGGCAAACACACGCGGCCAAAGGCCCAATCAGGCCTTCCTGGAAGGTCGAGACCTGCTACGATAAATGAAATGGCGTCAACAAATGCTGTCGGAATACCTGCGATAATACCTAAGGGCAGATATAAGAATAATTCCGTCACGCAATTTCCACTTCGAGTGATTCACGCAGATTTGGTGGCACCAGCAGATTCAGGTGCTTATCAATGAATGCTTGGGCGACAATCCGGAGGACTTGGATGCCAGATTCTCGGGTTAACGCCTCCTCAGCGAGCATCCGACAGTCCGCAGAACTAAAATCACTTAACGCGCGTTTCACCTGAGCCAACGCGGCAGACGACATGGATAACTCATTAAACCCAAGACCAACCAGTAAAACTGCCGCTAGAGGGTTTCCCGCCATTTCACCGCATAAAGCAACCGGAATTTTCGCCTGAATACCTGCCTTAGATGTCATTTCAAGCGCGCGCAAGACAGCTGGATGAAATCCGTCAAACATGTCGGCAACACGAGCATTTGTTCGATCGACAGCCAAAAGGTATTGTGTCAAGTCATTTGAGCCTACTGAGAGAAAATCGGCCTCTTTAGCCAACTCAGGCGCGATATAAACAGCACTTGGTACTTCAATCATTACACCGACTTGTGGAGCCACAACGGCGTAACCTTCAGCGGTTAATTCCCGAACAACGCGTTGAATGAGCGCTTTTGATGCCCGCAACTCCTCAAGGGTAGTAATCATTGGTAATAATATGCGCAGATTACCAAATGCTGAATTCGCACGGAGCATAGCCCGAATTTGGGTCAGAAAAATTTCTGGATGATCCAGGGTGACACGAATACCGCGCCACCCCAAAAAAGGGTTTTCCTCTTCAATCGAAAAATAGGGAAGGCTTTTATCACCGCCAATATCGAGTGTCCTCATCACGACTGGTGCTGGGGAATAAGTCGCAAGTTCAGCTCGGTACTCACTTTCTTGCTCATCCTCTGTTGGAAATCGAGATCGCGCCAGAAAAATAAACTCGGTTCGATAGAGTCCAACACCATCAACCCAGCTCCGCTGTCTCTCTGATAACTCACCAAACGGACCTGCGTTAAACATCAGATGAACATGCTGGCCGTCTGACGTCGTCGCGATCCCGGACTCAATCTGCTCGAGATCCATTTCAAGACTTGCAGCGTCATCGAGCGCCTTTTGATATTCAGACATCACATGCGCTGACGGTTCAACAATCACTTCTCCGCGCCAGCCATCGACGATCAAGTGAGCCCCTGCGATGTCACCCAGAGGTAAATCTACAGCCCCCATGACTGCAGGAATTCCCAAACTTCGAGCCAAAATAGCCACGTGCGAATTGGCAGAGCCCTTCACAGAAACGATCGCCTTAAGCGAACGTGTTTGGACTTCCCCGAGCATGACAGGCGTCACATCTTCCGCCACTAAAATGACATCATCTGGATAGTCAAGCGACTCCGATTGCTCGTGCAGTAACTTTGCTAAAATACGTCGTCCCAGATCCAGCAAATCTGTCGCTCGCTCTTTGAGATAGGCATCATCCATTGCCTCAAATCGTGCAACTAGATCCGATACAACGTATTTAAGGGCCGTGGGGGCGGTTTCCCCTGACCGAATACGCTGACAGACCTCACCACTTAATGTGTGGTCTTCTAACATCCTTAAATAGGTATCAAATAATGCTGTCTCTTTACGCGCTAAATGCTCAGACAATGAACCGCTAATCTGGCGAAGCTCTGCTTTGACCTCACCTAATGCCGTTTGGAACTCTTCGAGTTCATGCTCTGGATTATCAGTCTTCGCATCCTTAACTCGCCTTAAATTAGCAGGTGGCTGACGCACAAATGCGGTCCCAGTGGTCACGCCTGAAACGCCGGCAACCCCCTTAAAATGAACGTCGATCGGCTGTTCGCCATCAATATTACTGAGATACAGTCGGCCAGAAACTCTCGCGTGCGCGATCAGCGCTGAAATCTGTGCTGCGACGGTAACGAGCAGTGCCTCCTCATCATCACTGAATTTCCGTTGTGTTGTTTGCTGTACAACCAAAACACCAAGAATTTCACGCTGATGGACAATTGGAACACCTAAAAACGATTGAAAAATCTCCTCACCGGTTTCCTGTAAAAAACGAAACGCCGGATGATTCGGGGCGTCATCAAGATTGGCTAATTCACCGCGACTGCCGACTGTCCCGACAAGACCCTCTGTCTTCGCAAGGCTCGCGCTTCTCACTGACTCTGGATTTAGACCGTCTGTTGCCATTAAAAGCCAACGATCTGTGGATTCATCGAGCAAATATACAGAGCACACACCAGTCTGCATCGTCTGCTTAATTCGTGTCACGATAATTGTGAGCGCCTCATCCAGAGTCGCGGCGTCGGTCACCGCCTGAACAAGACGTCGAAGAATATCTAGCATGCCATAGGACCGAACCAACGTAGTGCAGGTGCAAGCTCCATCATTGCCTGACGATACACGTCCCGTTTAAACGGAATAACCTGGCCCAACGGGTACCAATAGCTGACCCATTGATAGGCATCGAATTCCGGATGATCTGTCGCATCAAGATTCGGCTGAATAGACGGATCATTCATTGCCAGCAAGTACCAACGTTGCTTTTGCCCGACGCAGGTTTTTTTGCTACGAGGCCGAACGAGGGACTTTGGTAGCCGATAACGAAGCCAGCCTGCGGTTTTCCCCAACACAAGCACCTGATTTTTCAAGATACCCAGCTCCTCATAAAGCTCCCGATACATAGCCTCTTCAGGGGTTTCGCCAGCTTTTATGCCGCCTTGGGGAAATTGCCATGCGTCCTCTCCGCGTCGCCTCGCCCATAGAACAGAACCGGTCGGGTGTGCGAGGATAATTCCCACGTTCAGCCGAAAGCCGTCCTGATCAATCATTACTTGAAACTCCCTAAAAACCCTCGCATTCTTTCAACTTTTCATAGATCACTCAAATTAAATAAGACAAATCCCATGCAACTTGCCATTTTCGACCTCGACCACACGTTACTTCCATTCGACAGTGACAAGGCCTGGAATCAATTTCTGATCGACGTTGGGGCGGTCGACGAGGCCTATTATCACGAGAACAACAAACGGTTCTATCAAGACTACCTCGATGCCTGCCTCGATATCCGTTCCTACCAACGGTTCGCGTGCGAGGTGCTGCAAAACTACCCAATTGACCAAGTGACCGCTTGGAGACATCAGTACGTTCAGGAAATCGTTCGGCCGCAATTACAGATTAAGGCTCTCGACTGCATCCAAACTTATAAGATTGAAGGTTTTCACACACTGATAATCTCAGCGACAAATACGTTCATCATCGAGCCGATCGCCAGTTTGCATGGCGTGGATGATTTCTTAGGATGCGAGTTTGAAATTGTTAAAGGCAAATATACTGGCGAACTGCGAGGTATTCCGACTTATAAAGAAGGCAAAATTATTGCCTTAGACAATTGGCTTGAATCACAGAACGCGAGTGCATCGACCATTCATTTCTATTCCGACTCAATTAACGATCAGCCACTACTTGAGCGAGCTGATCAAGCATTTGTCGTTGATCCAGATCCGTCCTTGGCTCACCTTGCCAAGGATCGAGGATGGCCAGTGATACAATTTTCAGACTAAGTAGGGTCTGTTATGAAACGAGTCGGTTATTTCACTCATTCAGATTGCGTAAGTCACAACATGGGACACATGCACCCGGAAAGTCCGATGCGGTTAAAAGCCATCAATGCTCTGCTTCAAGCCCAGGGACTGATGCTTGATCTGACAAAAATAGATACGAAATCGGCTGAACTCCATCTGATCGATAGAGCACACTCACGTCAATATGTGCATGACATCGAGCAAGCTGGGCATAATGTGACGGATGGTGATTTAATTCCACTGGATGGCGACACATCGATGGGCCCAGGATCGCTGCGAGCGGCACTGCTTGCCGCCGGTGCGGGATGTCAAGCGGTCGACTATGTGATGGCTGGAAAAATACAGCGTGCTTTTTGTGCAACCCGGCCTCCGGGGCATCATGCTGAAAAATCGTTAGCCATGGGCTTTTGTTTTTTTAATAACGTGGCGATCGCGGCATTACATGCTATCGAACAGCATGGCTTGGAGCGAGTTGCTATCATTGATTTTGATGTCCATCACGGTAACGGGACGGTTGATATATTCGAAAATAATGAGCGAGTAATGGTGTGTTCTTCCTTTCAACACCCATTTTATCCGAACCGACATTTTGATACTCCAGGCGACCATTTGGTTTTAACACCAATTCTTGCCGGAGCTTCTGGATCAGAATTTCGAAACAAATTGGAACATGATTTTTTTCCTGCATTGGATCAATTCAAGCCCGAATTGATGCTGATATCGGCAGGCTTCGATGCACATACAAAAGATCCGTTAGGTGAGCTCAATTTAGTGGAGGACGATTATCGCTGGATAACGGAACTGATTAGCGATATTTCCAAACGTCATAGTCAATCACGTATCGTATCTATACTCGAAGGTGGGTATCATCTCGAAGCGTTGAGCCACAGTGTGTGTGCCCACATCGAGACTTTGCTTCATGGCTAACTTATCTGAATATCAAAAAGTATTGACACCAAATTATGGTCTCCCTCCCGCAGTCATTGTTAAGGGACAGGGCTGTGAGCTATTTGGACAAACCGGTGAACGATATCTAGATCTTGCTGGTGGTATCGCTGTCAGCGCGCTAGGCCATTGCCACCCCGATGTCTTAGAAGCACTGACCCAACAAGCCAAAAAAGTATGGCACCTCTCAAACGTATTGGCGAACGAGCCTGCGATCGAACTCGCAAAAGCTCTGGTGGCATGTACATTTGCTGATCGTATTTTTTTCTGTAATTCCGGCGCCGAGGCCAACGAAGCGGCAATAAAAGCAGCAAGAAAAACCGCATTCGACCTCCATGGTCCGGAAAAACATGAAATCATTGCTTTCAACGATGCGTTTCATGGGCGTACGATTGCAACCATAACTGCCGGAGGTCAACCCAAGTATCGAGTTGGATTTGGGCCCATGCCAACAGGTTTTACGCATCTTCCTTTCAATGATTGCAATGCACTGAACGCTCAAATTTCCGAGAAGACATGTGCCGTTATGGTTGAGCCGATTCAAGGAGAGGGTGGTGTCCGTCCAATTTGTCCCACGTTTTTCGAAAAAATTCGTGCCGCTTGCGACCGTGTTGGGGCTGCACTAATCGTGGATGAGGTACAGACAGGTTTGGGGCGGACAGGTAAACTCTTCGCCTATCAACACAGCGACATTACCCCAGATATTCTGACAAGTGCGAAGAGTCTTGGGTGTGGATTTCCAATCGGCGCGATGCTCTGTCAGGAATGGATTTCGGAGCATCTCGTTGCTGGCACCCATGGAAGTACATATGGCGGAAACCCACTTGGAACAGCAGTAGCTGCACGAGCACTCGATATTATAAATACACCTGAGCTTCTGAGTCATGTCGTGGCTCGTGGGCAACAATTAATCCGGGGGCTGAATCAACTGAATGAAAAATATGGCCTGTTCAAGACGATACGAGGAAAAGGACTTCTAATCGGTGCTGTTTTAAAAGATGAATACAATGGACGGGCGGACGAGCTAGTGGCCCTTACTATGCAAGAAGGTCTAATGACACTTGTTGCAGGACCGTGTGTGCACCGATTTGCCCCACCTTTAATCATTTCGGAAGTTGAAATTGATGAAGCATTAGATCGGCTAGGCCGTGCATATGCTCAGTTTAATAAACAGGCTTAACTCAAACGAATACGCTAAACTACAGAGTATGAAGACATCTCGAATAAAACCGCGGCTGTTGCTGGCAGCATTCGCTCTCTCGATTTCCCACGCGTCAATTGCATTCGATGTTGCTGGGCTGAAAATCGGGGACACTGTGGACGACTTCCAGGGCTTGGAAAGTCCTGCGAAAGAGTTTTTGACAATTACTCATAATCCGGACGGCATCATTGTTCGGGTTTTTTATCGCCAAGAGGGCCTTCCGAATGACGAAAAAACGCAAGCCAAATTGGTCAATCGTATTTGTAACAAATATGGACGTGTCTTGCCTTGCTACTCGGCACTCTCCGAAATCAAAGCTAACGATAAACAGTTTCTACGATTCTTCCATCTGTATCGTGATGACAACGGAACTCAAGAACTGCTAGCACGCATTCGTCGTACAAAAACGTTCAGTTTGGCTCCAGATTTGACTGTTGAGATCGATTTGATGGATTCAGCTTACGCAAAAGCGTTACGTGAACAAAAGGCGACTGCGTCTGATTTAATCGACTTTTAAAAGCCGAACCAACCCGAGACGACAGATTTGATCTTCGGTTACTTTTCACGAGACTTTTCAATCAACTCGTCGAGTAATTGAAATAACTTTTCTTCGCCGCCGGCCTGTGACACGCCTGTCACGAATTGTCCGTTCACAACAAGTGCGGGAACGCCCTGGATCCCATAAGCTCGGACACGTGCATCAGCGAGGCGCAGCGCACTTTCCGTAGCAAACCCAGCAAGCTCGCGTTTCACGACCGCTGGATCTGCCCCATATCGCTCGAAAAATGCAACGACATCGTCCACGCGCTGTAAGCGCTGCCCCTCGCGATGAATCGCGTTAAATAGTGGCTCGTGGATCTGCTCTAGAAGTCCCAAATTCTTTGCAACCCAGAACATCCTCGCATGCATTTCCCAAGAACGCCCAAAAACAACAGGCATTCTCGTAAATAATACATCGCTAGGTAGTTGTTGGGCCCATGCCTTCAAAGCCGGATCCACCGTGTCGCAATGTGGGCATCCATACCAAAACAGTTCCAAAACCTCTACCCGCGCGGGGTCTGATGTGACCACTGGTTTAGCGAGGGTCTGGTAGTGAACTCCTTCCTGAAATGCGTCAGCAGAATAGGCTTGGTTCACCATCAAGCCCAAGCCGACAGCTATCGTCGAAAGAATGCGCTTTAACATTACTGAAGGCCTCCGACATAGCTCGCAACAGCTTTAATATCTGCATCTGACATATTTTTGGCGACACCATTCATCATGACATGCTGACGCTGGCCGTCACGATATGCCTTTAACTGCGTCTCTGAATATGCCGCCCACTGGCCCTTTAGTGACGGGAAAATCGCTGAAGCCACGCCAGCACCTGTCGGTCCATGACAGGCGGCGCAAGCACTAATGCCCTTTGAGGAATCACCAAACCGATACAACTGCTCTCCGCGCGTAACCAAAGCTGCTTCGACTGCGCCAGTTGAAATAGTCTGTTGTGAATAATAGGCAGCAAGATCTGCGATATCCGCATCCGATAATGTAGCAGCCATGCCTCCCATGATCGCGTTTTCTCGCGCACCATCGCGATATGCTTTGAGTGTCGACTCCAAATAAGTCGCGTGTTGGCCTGATAATTTCGGATAATCTGCGACCACGCTGTTACCATCCAAACCGTGACATCCAGCACAACTCGCACTTTTTGATTTTCCGTGGTCAGCGTTTCCGACATAAGCCCCAATTTCTGACGAATCTGCAACGACAAATGTCGAGGCGAGGGTCAATCCAATAACCGTGATTAAAGACTTCATTCTTTTCATCTCTTTGTTGGGAAAGCGATAGGTTTATCAATAACGTATTATACATCGCACTTGAAATTTATGCAGTGAAGGATTCAATTATCGTGCGCGATACACAGCTCAACCCAAGACTGGCTCAAACCAAATTTCTCACCAGCGCACCGACACTGAATCATTGTCCTCCTGAATGCGGACCCGAAATCGGCTTTTGTGGTCGTTCAAACGCAGGTAAATCCAGTGCACTGAACACATTAACTGGACAAAAAAGCCTGGCCAGAGTGTCGAAAACACCGGGACGCACACAGCTGATCAATTTCTTCGAAGTTCCGCTCACAGGTGGTTTCTTAATCGATTTGCCAGGCTATGGATTTGCCAAAGTTCCAGAAGCAATAAAAAAACGATGGCAACAACATCTCGGCGAATTTCTTGCAAAACGCCGGACACTTAGGGGGCTTGTACTGCTAATGGATGTCAGACATCCGATGACAAAACTCGACGAACAGATGTTGTCTTTTGCCGATCATCGGGACATGCATACGCTCCTACTTTTGACGAAAAGTGACAAATTGAGCCGAAATCAAGCAGCTAAATCTCGGTTAATAGTGCAAAAACAACGTCCACAATCACTAGTGCTAAACTTTTCCAGTCTCGACAAGATAGGAGTCACCGAGGCATCTGCTTGGATTACTCATCATTTGGATGATAGTGCATAATAAAAACCCCGGTAGCTCACACCGGGGTTTCAACGTCCGACAGGGGTCTTGTCGGAACAACGACTCAGGGAAACTCGTTGCTAATGATTGAGACTACACGAATCTGAAAAAGTTCAAAAATTATCAAAAAAAATTAATGCGCCTCAAACCAACTTCCGCCACTCCCAATCTCGACAGTTAAAGGAACCGAAAGCGCTGCCGCCCCCTCCATTTCGGTTCGGACGATCTGTCGAGCGTCATCTAAATCCTGATCACGAACCTCAAACACTAGCTCATCGTGCACTTGCAGTAACAAATTACAGCCTAAATTTGTGGTCACTAGCGCCTTTTGAACCCGTAACATTGCGCGTTTTATGATATCCGCTGCTGTCCCTTGCATCGGAGCATTAATCGCGGCTCGCTCGGCAGCCTGACGAATAGGCACTTGGCGTGCGTGAATATCAGGAAGCGAAAGCCGTCGGCCAAAGACCGTCTCGACGTAGCCTTTTTCGTGAGCCATTGCGCGCGTCGAGTTCATATAATGTCTCACTCCTGGATATCGCTCAAAATATCGATCGATATATTCGGTAGCCTCTACACGCTCAATTCCAAGTTGGCGAGCAAGGCCGAATGCGCTCATTCCATAGATCAGTCCAAAATTAATTGCTTTTGCACGGCGACGCTGCTCATCCGTAACGAACATCGGCTCGAGATCAAATACCTCAGCAGCGGTGGCTCGATGGATATCATCTCCACGAGCAAAGGCGTCAACCAAACTCTGATCACCAGACAAGTGCGCCATAATCCGTAATTCAATCTGTGAATAATCAGCAGCCATGACTACCCATCCATCCGGAGCAACAAACGCCTTTCGAATTCGTCGTCCCTCTTCAGTGCGGATTGGAATGTTTTGCAAATTCGGGTCTGATGATGACAATCGCCCCGTCGATGTCACGGCCTGGTGGAATGAGGTATGCACGCGCCCATCTTCCGGATCACAGTCATCCGGCAGCCTGTCGGTGTATGTCCCTTTCAGTTTTGAGAGGCTCCGGTGCTCAATCAGTAACTTTGGCAATGGATAGTTTAGCGCCAATTCTTGCAAAACCTCTTCGTTCGTCGAAGGCGCACCTTTCGGTGTTTTTTTCAAAACCGGCAGCTTCAACTCATCAAACAAAATTTCTTGTAACTGCTTAGGACTCGCCAAATTAAATGGACGCCCAGCCAATGTCTGAGCTTCTGACTCCAATTCCTTCAATCTTGTACCGAGTGACTTCGATTGCGATCTCAATATCGCGCTGTCTAGTAATGCTCCATGATTTTCCATCTCACGAAGCAAAAGCATCACTGGTAATTCCAAATCTTGATAAATCGATTGTAATAATGGCTCATCAGCCAATCGCCGTGTAAATTGGTTAAACAATCGTAATGTGATGTCAGCATCTTCAGCTGCGTATTCAGATGCCTGCTCAAGCGGCACCGCTGCAAATCCAATTTGTTTTGTGCCTTTGCCACACACGTCCTCGTAAGAAGTCGTATCAACACCTAATATCCGTTTCGCTAGCGAATCCATGTCATGGCGACCACCGGCGGCATCCAGCACGTAGCTCATCAACATGGTGTCAGCGAGAGCACATCGTGGGATCAAACCTACAATCTCCAGTACCGTCAGATCATATTTCAGGTTATGACCAACCATCGTGAGAGTCGGGTCTGCTAGCAGGTTTGAAATGCGGTTCAGGACCACAGTTATATTGAGCTGCTCTCCACTCAGGTGTGCAACTGGGACATAACAAGCCCTGGCATCTGCAGCCGCTAGTGAAATTCCGACAAGCTCTGCATGCCTAGAAACAAGCGACGTTGTTTCCGTATCAAGCGCAAATACTCCTGCCTCACGGCACTGTGACAGCCAAAACTCGAACCGATCGAGAGTAGTTACGAGCTCGTAGTCCGTATCAACCACGGCCGGAGTCTCAACGGATGTCTGAAGCCCTACAGACGCGTTTGAGAGTTGTTTTAAAAATTGATTGAGCTCGAGCTCGGTATACAACGCGGTGAGACGCTCAAGATCCGGACCCGAACGGGATAAATTCTCAAGCCCGACTGGTAATTCACAATCAGTCTTTATCGTGACCAAGGCCCTGGACAATGGCAAAACGTGCATGTGCTCCCGGAACATCTCACCAATCTTACCTCCAATGTCATTTGCGCTGGCAACAACCCCATCGAGAGTTCCGTAGGCATTCAACCATTTCGCCGCGGTCTTCGGGCCACACTTCGGAATCCCAGGTACGTTGTCAACGCTATCGCCGGTCAGAGCGAGAAAATCGATGATGCGTTCTGGTGGAACCCCAAACTTTTCCAAAACACCAGCAGGCGTCAGGGTGGTTTCACTCATTGTATTCACGAGCGTTACTTTATCAGTCACAAGTTGTGCTAAATCTTTGTCGCCAGTTGAAATGAGAACGGTTTCTCCGACCGCCTCAGCCATCTTCGCAAGCGTCCCAATCACGTCGTCAGCCTCGACACCCGGTACTGCAAGTAATGGAAATCCTTGCGCTTTGACAATCGCATGTAGCGGTTCTATCTGCTCACGAAGCTCCGCGGGCATCTTTTCTCGATTCGCTTTATATTCAGCGTACATATCGTCACGAAATGTCTTTCCTGACGCATCAAACACGACAACCATCCGCTCAGCACCGGTGGAATCTGCCAGCTTATTTAGCATCGAGATCACGCCACGTATCGCGCCGACAGGCTGGCCTGTGCTCGTTGTCAGTGGGGGTAATGCGTGGAAGGCACGGTATAAATAAGAAGACCCATCGACTAAAACCAAAGGTGCAGGCATTCAAGCTCCAAAGAGTGTTGCTTTTGTATCTCTCCATGCATAATACCGCGCTCGGACAGGATTCGGCGATGAGTGTTTACACAGAATTAAACCTGCAGGATATGCAGGATTTCACCAAACAATTTGATTTTGGTAATTTGAAAAGCTTTCAGGGTGTGGAGGCAGGTGTTGAAAACACCACTTATTTGGTCTCATTTGATCGAGCTGAAACAGTTCTTCAAATATTCGAAGAACAGGGATTTGATGAAATTCCTTTTTTTATTGAACTCAATCGTCGCCTCTCGGAAGATCTCGTTCCGGTCGCAACACCGCTTGCCAATCGGTCTGGCGACCGGCTCTTTACAATTAAAGGAAAACCGGCTGCTTTATTCCAGCGTATCCAGGGATCAACAATTTCCCCGATCTCTGTCGAAGCTTGCGGGCAAATAGGTGAAGCGCTCGGAAAGATGCATGCCGCAACGCAACGATATATAGATTTAAAACGCGAGAACCATCGTTGGAACCAATGGTGGGAAGGTAATGTGAAGCGAGTCATTGACTTGGTACCTGAAGAACACAGAAGCACACTCAAACAACAAATTATTCGCTCGAGAGAATTTGTCGATGTCTCAGTATCGCTGCCTCAAGGAATCATCCATGGCGATCTATTTTGCGACAACGCACTATTTCACGATGGGCAACTAGCAGGCATAATCGACTTCTATAATGCGTGTGATGGATGCCTGCTGTTCGACTTGGCCGTCACTATCAACGATTGGTGTTCCACCCCAACAGGGGTTCTCGATGCAGACAAAACCACTGCACTTTTCAGCCGATATCATGCGTTACGTCCACTAACAGCCGAAGAAATTCCCCACTGGCCAAGAGCCACAGAGACGGCAGCATTTCGGTTCTGGATGCTTCGTCTGGTGGCGCTCGCTCGAAAACGTGAAGGCGGTCCAAAGGCACCTCCTCACGTGAAAGACCCCAACGATTTCTTGGTTATCTTGGTCGCTCGACACGCAGACCCTCAATGCGATCTCATATCAGCCTAGAGCCTGTTGGTCGATTGTGGCATCTCGCCTGGCCTCTTATCATCGCCAATATTGCTACACCACTTTTGGGACTTGCAGATGCCGCCATTGCAGGGCATCTTGAGCAGGCTTATTACCTGGCAGCCGTCACGGTTGGTGCCGAGTTCCTTGTTATCTTCTTTGGCACGTTCTCATTCCTACGCATGGGAACTACTGGGCTTGTCGCACAGGCTGTCGGATCAGACGATCAGGCCTACTCTTTCCGAATCGTCGCAAATGCTGTTTTACTGGCTTTAGGAATCGGCTCCCTGCTTCTAATTGCAGGGGCACAAGCGATCGATCCTCTATTGCATTTCGCAAAGCCGACTGTAGCAATAACTGATCCTCTTCAAGAATATTTAGTGATCCGGCTATGGGGGGCACCAGCAAACTTAACGCTCATCACCTTGACGGGCTGGTTCATTGGCCAGGGGCTCACCAGAGTCGCCCTCTATCTCTCTATTGGCATCAATATCCTGAATATTGTATGTAACTATCTGCTTGCAATCGAGCTGCAATTGAATAGTTACGGAATTGCCCTTGGCACAGTCATCTCTGAATACGCAGGGGCGGTTATCGCCGGCTGTGTGCTTTGGAAAAAATTTGCTCTCAGCGGGGTTGTCATTAATTCTATTCAGGCATCTGGCCTTTGGTTACAGCTCGTCAAAATCAATACCCCCTTGATGCTCCGCACCATTTTGCTACATAGTGTTTTTGTGACTTTGTCTGTATTTGCGGCTCGACTCGGAGTCCAGGAAGCTGCCGCAATTGGTTTAATCTTAGTACTTCTTGCAACAGCAGCGTACGCTCTAGATGGGTTTGCCTATGCCGCCGAGATCGAGGCGGGCCAAGCTCTTGGGGAACGGCATTTTATTAGATTCACAGAAAGCCTATGGGCTGGAGCCATTCTTTCCGTCGTATCGACAACCATCATCGTCCTCGTTGCAAATTTATTCCACAGCCAACTCTTTCAAACACTGACAGATTTTCAGGATGTGGTGACCAGAGCCAACGCACTGATGACCTGGTTTACATGGATACTTTTGGCGCTTTGTTGGTCTTACTGGCTCGATGGTGTGTTTATAGGAATTACTAAAACAGTCGACATGTGCCTTGCTATGTGCGTCGCGACGGCTCTCGGATGGTATGGGGGTCTTTGGTTGATGGGAACAAATTCACTGAATCAGTTAATGGCTGCCTTTCTCATTTTCTCGGTCATCCGGACCATTACTTTGGCTGCGCGCCTTCCAGCTGTCGTCTTCGAGATTAAGCGTCTTTCGATCCAGACACATCCAAAATCCTAACAGGTTTGATATCTTCATCGAACACTGGATCTGTGTAATTGACCCGTGTAATCAACTCCGTTTGTTCGGGGGCCTGAAGTGCAATCACGTCATGATAGCCGCATGAAACACATTCGCGACGCATCACTTTTTCACTCTCGTCTTCCCAAGCTCTCACTTTGTCTTGCGCCCCACATTGCTGACAAACAGCTCCAGCAATAAAACGTTTCAGTGCCATGATTGACTCCTATGCTCTTTGGGAAATAGTGTGGGACTTTCAGTGCATCACAAGGATCATTATGACCATTCGCGTATACGATAACCAACGCCCCGAAATCGACGAATCTGCGTGGGTGGACCCTTCTGCTGTCGTCGCTGGCAAAGTCTCTTTAGGCCGAGACGTATCCGTTTGGCCTCAAGCGGTCATTCGCGGTGACGTCAATTCCATTACTGTTGGCGCACAGACTAATGTACAGGACGGCGCTGTACTGCACTGCACTCACGATGGACCTTACACCCCAGGTGGAAAATCACTTCAAATTGGGGAACGAGTAACTATTGGACACCAGGCATGTTTGCACGGCTGTACGGTTGGTAATGAGGTGCTCGTGGGAATTGGAGCGACAGTGCTCGACGGAGCGATTGTCGAAGATCAGGTGATAATCGGTGCGGGTAGCTTAGTACCGCCCGGGAAAACCCTTGAATCTGGGCACTTATACGTCGGCGCACCTGTCAAAATCGCGAGACCGTTGAAAGACAACGAGAAAGAGTTTCTCAAATATTCAGCGACGCACTACACCAAACTCGCGAACAAACATCGAGAGATAACGGGCTAACTCGACGCCCGCTCAATTTTCTTTGCTTTCTCGATAACTTGAGCGGCTAAGTCAGCCTTATATTGTGCAAGACGATCACGAAGTGAGTGGTCGGCTGTCGCGACGATTTGAGCCGCTAAGAGCCCTGCGTTGTATGCGCCATCAATCGCAACCGTCGCCACGGGAACACCTTTCGGCATTTGAACAATAGACAGCAAGCTGTCTTCGCCATTCAAGCAAGTTGCGACAACAGGTACGCCAATCACTGGCAACTCAGTCGCAGCAGCAATCATTCCCGGTAGATGGGCAGCACCGCCGGCGCCCGCGATGATCACGTCAAGGCCGCGATCACGTGCCGATTTTGCATAATACATTAAACGATCTGGGGTGCGATGAGCCGACACGACCGTCGCCTCAACGCCAACACCTAACGATTTCAGTGCATCAAGAGCACCTTCCATGACAGGCCAATCTGAATCTGACCCCATGATTACGCCAACTTTCACCATCATTGCGGCGTATCTCCTCGAACAACTAAGCTTCTTCGAACCAATTTTAATTGTTGAATTAATTCGTCGTGATTGTCACCTATCAAGGTAAAGTGTCCCATCTTTCGGCCTGGACGACACTCATCCTTTCCATACAGATGAATATGCGCATCGGGAAGCTTCGATAAATCTTCCAACCCTTCAATTACTGGCGACCCAATAAAACCTGACTCCCCAACCAAATTGGCAGTCAATGCAACACCGCGAAGCTCGGTCGCCCCGAGTGGCAAGTCCAAACACGCTCGTAGCTGATTTTCAAACTGACTGGTGACACATGCGTCAATGGTGTGGTGCCCAGAATTGTGTGCGCGTGGCGCGACTTCATTGACTAGTAAATCGCCATCATCGGTCACAAAAAGTTCAACTCCGAAAAGACCATTGGTTCCGAAGGACTCGACAGTTTGTTTAGCAAACTTTTGTGCTTGAACTCTCAATGCATCACTGACTCTGGCGGGGGCAACCAGGTAATCGAGTAGGTTTAATGCGGGATCGACAACCATTTCGACTGGATCGTAAACAACCATCTCACCCGACGCTCGGCGCGCCACCATGACAGCTAACTCGGTTCCTCCACCAACAAATTTTTCAAGAAAACTTGTAGTTTTCAGGCGTCTATCCCAGTCACCAGCAGACTGGATCACGTGAACACCACGGCCGTCATAACCGCCCGTGTGTGCCTTTTGCACACAAGGCAAACCGAATGCTTTAACTACAGCAAAATCTGGTTCGTCGCCGATATCGATGAATTCAGCTGTCGGAATCCCACTGGCCCGATAATGGCATTTTTGGGCTAATTTGTTTTGGATTAGACGAATCGTCGCGGCTGCTGGAATCAGCTCAACACCTTGATCAGCGAGAGCCATCAGGATATCGGCGCCTACATTTTCGAGATCAAAAGTCACAACATCCGACCGTTCGCACAATGCTTTCAGGGCATCAGGTTCATGAAGTGCACCCTGAATTTGACCATATGCGACCTGTCCAGCAGGTGAATTATGCATTGGATCCAACACTGTCATCTGAACATGATGCGCATTACACGCCGGTGCAAGCATCCGAGCAAGTTGCCCGCCGCCAACAACACCAAGACGCGCTACGGGAAGAGATTTGAGCATGGACATCTCACAAAAGTTCCAGAGTATATCAAAAGGCCCGCGTGTCGGAGCCACGACCAAAATCAACGAGTTGCTCAAAAGGATCCGGATAAATGCCGGTCCACAATTCAAACTGACGCGCTGCCTGGGCCAGCAGCATCCCCAAACCGTCGGCGCGTTGATTTGTCAGTGCGCGACACATTTTCAAAAATGGCGTGTCGTCGACACCATACAAAAGATCATAGCAGGCGCCATCAGGATTCAGGATACGATCGGTCAGCTCGACCCCTGTGCTACCAGCCAGCCCCGCAGATATCCCATTTATGACCAAATCGAAGGGTGCGCTCTGTGAATCCAGCTCCGAAAGTGCAATGCCACGCACGCCCCTATCATAACGCGCTACCAAACGGTCCAACTTTTCTATTGATCGATTAGCAATCACGATTTCATCTGGGTTCTTTGCAGCCAGCGGTCCCAGACAACCTGCAATTGCTCCACCGGCACCCAAGATCAATATGCGTCGACCAGTCGGAGACCATCCAAGCCGCTCAAGATCATCCAACAGACCGAGACCGTCTGTATTGTGCCCGTATAAACCATTATCACGTGGCATCAATGTGTTACAGGTACCAGCAAGTAGGGCCTCATCAGAGAGCGAACTGGCCATCTGGAACGCGGACCACTTGTGCGGAACGGTAACACTCAGTCCGTTTCCGCCGTCTGCAAAAAATCGATACACTTCGGATTCGAAATCTCGTTCCTTTATCTGGACTTTGTTGTAAACCACTTCTATGGATAGCTTTTCACCGAATCGCCGGTGAATTTCAGGGGACTTTGAGTGCTCGATTGGGTCACCAAAAACCGCGAACTGGTACGTCATAACCATTCTCGGGGCTTCAGGTATTCAAAAAGCACCGCTTCATCCGTATTTTTTTCTGGGACGTAGCCATACTCCCAGCGTACAAGAGGGGGCATAGACATCAAAATCGATTCTGTACGACCGCCACTCTGCAATCCAAAAAGAGTACCGCGGTCGTACACTAGATTGAATTCGACATAACGCCCCCTTCGATAAAGCTGAAACTCACGCTCACGCATCCCATAAGTTATCGTTTTACGACGAGTCACGATCGGAATGTATGCAGGGACGAAAGCGTTACCCACTGCCTGCATAAAAGCAAAGCTTTGGTCAAATCCTAGCTCGTTAAAATCATCGAAAAATAACCCACCAATGCCACGAGTTTCATCGCGATGCGGCAAATAAAAATAAGAATCGCACGCCTTCTTATATTTCGGGTAGTAGTCCACTCCAAATGGCTCAATAGCATCTTTGGCGACCTGATGGAAGTGAACACAGTCCTCATCAATTGGGTAAAACGGTGTTAGATCAAATCCCCCGCCGAACCACCAAACAGGCTCTTCGCCCTCTTTTTCCGCCACAAAAAAACGTACATTAGCATGCGATGTTGGAACATACGGATTCTCTGGATGAATGACGAGGCTCACGCCCATTGCCTGCCAAGACCGACCAGCAAGCTCCGGACGCGCAGCGGTTGCAGATTGGGGAAGTTTCGACCCCATTACGTGACTGAATCCGACACCTGCCTTCTCAAATACTCCGCCATCAGCCATTACGCGCGACCGACCACCACCGCCCTCGTGTCGCTCCCATTGGTCTTGTTGAAACGTTGTTTGACCGTCTTCAGCCTCTAATGCATGGCAAATCCCATCTTGAAGTCCAAGTAAATAAGATCTCACGGCATGGAAATCTGTCATTTCATCAATCCCTAATGATTGTTCCTGTTTGCATGTCTCTGATGGTACTTGGTTTTCGGTACCCCTGTGTACGGCCTGCGGCCACATGGTCTACAAAATGGCCTAGCTGATTCATTACCTGCCATCGTGATTGACATGCCGGTCGACCTGAACGGTTTGCAGACGTTGATACGAGTGGACCAGCATAATCAATTAAGCGAACAAGGCTCGGCATGGAAACGCGACGTACAGCCATCGAATCACGGCCACCTGTCAAAATTCTTGGGCAATAAGAGTTCACGGGAATAATCCAGGTTGATGGGCGACCGACTTCATCGTGGGCGACTTCCAAAACCGGACAAGCAAACCAATGTGCTAACTCGTCGAAAGCAGCAACCAACGTAATCAACCCCTTAGCAGGATCACGTTGCTTTACCCTCAAAATGCGCTGAATCGCGTGTTCTTTCGAGATCGAGCAACTGAGTCCCCAAATACCTTCTGTCGGTATCGCTGACACGCCGCCAGCCAGCAATAAGCGGGGCATGTTTAACCAGATCGTTTGCAAAAATCATGTGTCATCCAATTCGACTGCCTACGCATGATAAACACCAAATGCCCTTTGATCTTCAACAGTCAGAATGCGAAAAGCTGCTATCATCCTGGTCTGAAACCTCACTGTGACTGCACTCCCATCTCGCACGCCAAGCGCATCATTGTAATTAATGCTGCCATATCGACGTCCACACAAGAGTCCAGGTTGACTTTCAACCAACAGAGGCTGATTCAATGGAATGGGGCGTTTCACTTGGTTGTGATGAAGCGACGTAAACACTTAACGGTTAATGGCTCCCAATGAACTGAGGTTATTGTCGCCCGCGATCAATTCCACCGTTTTGCCATAGTCTTATATGTTGACATAAACACAGTTATCGAGACATTCCGATTGATGTTTCATAAAAACATCCTTTCAAATGAACACCAGGCTACAGACGATGCTTTGCGGAAAAGCACACACAGGAAAAGTGCGAGGACCAGCCGAGTTCGGTTACACTTTAATGTCTTAGACATAATCTGAAATCTTAGAGATACCATGGCATTACGAAAAATTTTGGAATTTCCTGATCCGCGTCTGCGGACTATCGCAAAGCCAGTCGAAAACGTTGACGACTCAATTCGCAAATTGATCGATGACATGTTTGCAACGATGTATGAGTCACAAGGAATTGGGCTGGCCGCAACTCAAATTAACGTCCATCTGCGAGTTGTTGTGATTGACTTGCAAGATGATGAACACGAACCACTCGTTATGATCAATCCTGAATTCGATACATTGACGAACGAAGTCGACGAAATGCAAGAAGGTTGCCTTTCCGTCCCTGGAATTCATGAAGTAGTCGAACGTCCCGAACATATTCGGTTAAAAGCACTTGATCGCGAGGGTAACCCATACGAACTCGAAGCGACCGGACTCTTTGCCGTGTGTATACAACACGAATGCGACCACCTAAACGGAAAACTGTTTGTTGATCATTTATCGAATCTCAAAAGATCCCGAATCAAAGCCAAATTAACGAAACAAAAGCGAATTGAGGCAACTTTATAGATGTTGCGAGTCCTCTTTGCCGGTACTCCTGAATTCGCTGTCCCAACGCTTGAGGCGCTTATCGACGACCCAGAGATATCAGTAGAATGTGTCTTAACTCAGCCAGACCGCCCAAGCGGTAGAGGACAAAATCTGTCACAAAGTGCTGTCAAACGGCGCGCGATGATCCATGGTTTGGCTTTAAGACAACCGGAAACATTAAAGGATCCCAAAGAGGTAAACTGGATTCGGAAGCAACATTTTGACGCCTTAGTTGTCGTTGCTTATGGACAAATTCTGAGCGCAGATGTCCTCGAAAGTTCGCGCCTCGGCTGCCTCAATGTTCATGCATCACTCCTTCCACGTTGGCGCGGTGCGGCGCCCTTGCAGCGGGCAATCGAAGCAGGTGACACAGAAACCGGGATAACCATCATGTTGATGGACGAAGGTCTCGATACCGGGCCGATGCTCGCTACATCATTCGTGCAAATCGATGAATCGACGACAACAATCAAACTCCATGATCAACTCGCAATGATTGGTGGTCCTTTACTTGCCGAGACGTTGAAGAAACTTAATAGTGGCTCCGTTACACCTAGGCGCCAACCGGATGAAGGAGTGTCCTACGCCCACAAAATTTCAACACAAAATGCATGCATTGATTGGAGTCAAGACCGTAAAACTGTCATGCGACAGATCCATGCGTTCAATCCCGTGCCTGGAGCATACACATTTGCAGGTCACGAGCGTATGAAAGTTTTCTTGGTCTCTGAGGCTCAAGGGAAGCACGCCCGACCTGGAACCCTCTGGAAAGTAGAGAATCAAATCCTCGTCAGCACTCAAACAGGTAATCTTCAGATTCTCGAATGCCAACTTCCCGGTGGCAAGCGACTATTCCAAGAACATATGGTGTCTCATCAAACGGCTCCTTGGAATCAGATAATGACGCTGACGGAGCAGTCGGCATGAAAAGATCCGTCAGGGCTCATGCGGCTGAAATCATTAACGCACTCCAAAATCAGCAATCAAATCTCGATGCTCTACTCCGTAAACACACAAAAAGTCTGAGTCCAAGTGACACAAAACTGCTACACTCTATCTGTTATGGAATTTGCCGTGAATGGTTTCATCTAGATGAAATTGAGGCACACCTTTTAGATAAGCCACTCAAGCCACGAGATCAAATTTTAAGTGCTATTGTCCGGTGCGGTGTCTACGAACTCGGCTGGATGGGCAGTAAAGAGCATGCTGTTGTCTCCGAATATGTCGATGTCACCCTGGCTGCTGGGCGCCCATGGGCGAGGGGCCTGATTAACGCTGTTCTAAGGCAATTTATTCGAAAAAAATCTGAACTGAAAATGGAGCGGCATTCCAAACAAACTCTTTGGAATCATCCAACTTGGCTCATCGATATGATTCAAGACAGCTGGCCAGACTACTGGGAACAAATTCTGGTCGAAAATAACGTACATCCCCCAATGACACTTCGCGTGAATAGAAAAAAATCTGATCGCGACACATATATCAAATCGCTAACATCTCAGGGCATTCATGCAAAGTCTGGTTCTTCACCCGATTCAGTCCGGCTTTCCAAACCAATAGCAGTCCAATCTTTAGATGGATTTGCAGAAGGTCTGGTAAGCATTCAAGACGAGTCCAGCCAATGGGCCTCAATCGTTCTTGATCCTCAGCCCAACGAACGCATTCTCGACGCATGTGCAGCTCCGGGCGGGAAAACCTGTCATTTGCTCGAAATCGCCGATGCACGGATAACTGCTCTCGATATCAGTGAACAACGACTATCGCGCATCAAAGAGAACCTTGTACGACTCGGTCTCCGGGCAGATCTAGTTGCTGCAGACGCGTCACACATAGCTAATTGGTGGGATCAGGAACCATTTGATGCAATTCTTCTCGATCTTCCATGTTCTGCCACCGGAGTGATCCGCAGAAATCCTGACGTCCGACTCATGCGGTCAGAGGCCTCTCTCAAGTCACTCCTCGGAATGCAATCCATGATTCTGGATGCAACGTGGGAGACCCTGAAAATTAACGGGCGACTCTTGGTTACGACCTGCTCAATATTACCTCAGGAAAATGAGCATCAAATCCGCAAGTTTCTTGATCGACACTCAAATGCTGCATTGGTTCAAGTTGAGGGTATCCCAGGGATCCATACGCAATTTGGAATCCAACATTTTCCCCTACATACCGGGGGAGATGGCTTCTTTTACTCTCTTCTGGTTAAATCAGCACCCACCAACGGCAGGGTATCGGCTTGAAAATCATTATCCTAGGCGCAGGGCAGGTTGGCGCTACCTTAGCGGAAAATCTGGCTTCCGAAGCCAACGACATTACAGTAGTAGACACTGATCGCTTTCGGCTAAGAGCCTTACAAGACCGTCTAGATATTCGCACCATCCACGGAAACGCGTCATATCCAGATATCTTGAGACAAGCCGGCAGCATAGATGCCGACATGCTAATTGCTGTGACCAATTCTGACGAAATCAATATGGTTGCTTGTCAAATCAGCCATGCACTGTTTCGAACACCGACAAAAATCGCTCGCGTCAGATCACCGGCATATGACGGGGCGGACGATGGCAAGACAAACCCCCTTTTCGGTGGAAAAGCGGCGTTTCATATCGATCAAATCATTCGTCCCGAACAACTCGTTACAGAAGCGATTTTCAGGCTAATACAGCAACCTGGGGCCTTGCAGGTAATGGATTTCGCGGGAGGCTTGGTTCAGCTTGTCGCTGTTCGAGCATACTCTGATGGCGCGCTCGTTGGTCGCGAATTGAAGGATTTACGCCAAGATTTACCACAGGTCGATACCAGAGTCGCGGCTATTTTTCGGAAAGATCGTCCGATAATACCCCGAGGTGATACGGTCATCGAAGCAGATGATGAAGTATTTTTTTTGGCGGCTAGGAAAGACATTCGGGCCGTTGTTTCAGAGCTTCAGAAACTCGAAAAACCGTACCGCAGGATTCTAATCGCGGGCGGCGGAAATATTGGCGCGAGACTTGCGATCTCGCTAGAAAATCAGTACCGCGTGAAGCTAATCGAGCGTGGCCAAACTCGTTGTAAAGAGCTATCTGAAATACTGAATAAAACGGTGGTTCTACAGGGTGATGCATCTGATCAAGACTTGTTACTGGAGGAGCGAATCGATGATGTCGATGTGTTCTGTGCAGTCACCAATAGTGATGAAGCCAATATCATGTCCTCGATGCTGGCAAAAAAACTGGGCGCTCGTAAAGTGATGACGCTCATTAATAATGCTGCTTATGTAGACTTGGTTCAGGGCGGATTGGTCGATATTGCAGTGAGCCCCGAACAAGCGACAATTGGATCGCTACTGCAGCTTGTTCGACGGGGTTCGATCCAGGCCGCACACTCATTACGGCGTGGTGCCGCCGAGGCAATTGAGGCGATCGCGCATGGTGACGCTCGATCAAGCCGGGTGGTAAGCAGGCATATCAGCGAAATTGATCTTCCATCAGGTGCAACGATCGGGGCGATTGTGCGTGAAGACGAAGTATTGATTGCTCATGATCACACGAAAATCGAGCATCAAGATCATGTCATTATGTTTTTGACAGACAAACGCAAGATCACTGATATTGAGCGTCTGTTCTCAGTTGCTCCAACATTCTTGTGATGATGAGTTTCGGTCCAACGCTCCGAATTTTAGGTCTATTACTGATGCTATTCAGTTTGACCATGCTTCCACCCATTGGTGTCAGTCTCATTTTTAGGGATGGCCAAATACCGCTGTTTGGAGCCGCCGCCTTTTTAATATTCGGGGCAGGAATGTTGTGCTGGATTCCGGCGAAACGACAAAGAAAAGATTTAAGGATTCGCGATGGCTTCGTGATCACGGTGTTATTTTGGTTGGTTCTCGGAAGTGCGGGGAGCGTTCCACTTGCACTATCAGACCAATTGAACCTAAGCGTCACCGATGCAGTTTTCGAATCAATTAGCGGCTTGACGACTACTGGTGCGACGGTAATCATTGGACTTGATGACTTGCCCAAGTCAATTCTATTTTACCGACAACAACTCCAATGGCTCGGAGGCATGGGCATTGTCGTCTTAGCCGTTGCGATTCTTCCAATGCTTGGGATTGGAGGAATGCAGCTCTATCGTGCTGAAACTCCTGGTCCAGTGAAAGATGCCAAATTGTCGCCACGAATTGCAGAAACAGCAAAAGCACTTTGGCTGATTTATTTATCATTAACCGCTACATGTACCATTGCCTATTGGATATCCGGTATGGATTTTTTTAACGCGATCTGTCATGCCTTTTCGACAATCGCGATTGGCGGCTTTTCCCCTCACGACACATCGATCGGCTATTTTGATAGCGTGACCATTGAATCCGTCGCAATCGTTTTTATGATTATTTCGGGTATGAATTTTTCGTTGCATTTTATTGCGTGGCACAACAATTCGGTTCGCCATTACCTTCATGACCCTGAATGGAAGTCATACCTTTTATTTTTATTCACTTTATCGATGCTGATATCGCTTGTTCTGGTAAACAGTGATACTTACGCTGTCAATGAGGCCTTTCGTAAAGGTATTTTCGAAACGGTGTCGATCGCGACAACAACAGGTTTTACGACCTCAGACTTTGTGGCCTGGCCGACCTTTATTCCATTTCTACTTCTGATGAGCGCATTTATTGGCGCTTGCGCCGGTTCAACTGGAGGCGGCATTAAAATCATCCGTCTGTTGTTACTGTGCAAACAAGGTTCTCGGGAAATTAAGCGCCTGATTCATCCCAATGCGGTGATACCAATCAAAATTGGCAAGAAGCCTGTAAGCTCAAGGGTCATTGACGCTGTATGGGGTTTCCTAGCAGCGTATGTGCTGATATTTGCCGTATTGATGCTGATCTGCATGGCGTTAGGGGAAGATCCGATTACTGCATATTCCGCAGTCGGGGCCTGCTTGAACAATCTTGGACCGGGACTTGGCGAAGCATCCTTAAATTACGCATCGTTATCTGATGGAACTAAGTATGTTTTGAGCTTCGCGATGCTTCTCGGCCGTCTGGAGTTATTTACCTTATTGGTCGTGTTATCACCGTCTTTCTGGGAACGTTAAGGGTAGCGAAGCGTCCCATCAGGAGCATTGCGAAAGCGGCGATATTCCCACTGATATTGAGCCGGGTTATCTCTGACTAAACGTTCAATTTCGCTGTTCATCAAAGTCAACCATACATGCTGGTCATGATCTATGGGTGCCGGCATTTGTTTCAACACGATTTCATATCCGTGGTCGCGCTTTAAAGCCGCCCCAATAAATACCACAGCATCTGTGGCAAAAGCTAAGCGATATGGTAGGACTGGAGTGAGAACTTCGTGGCCAAAAAATGGCGCAAATACTCCATCCCCCTCTTTCGGAGCCTGATCAGGAAGTACAATAGCCATGCCCCGGGACTTCAAACACTTCAAGATTTGTTTAACTCCCTGCGTCGTTGCTGGAACCAGCTGGTTTCCCCCGCGCTCTCTAGCACCGCGGACTAAGTCTGAAATTTCCGGGATCCTCAGGGGACGAAACATGGCGGTGTAAGAACGAGATTGGCTCAACCAAATACCAAAAAGCTCCCAATTACCGATGTGCGGTAGCAGGATGAGCGTGGGTTGCTCTCGAGTTTGCGATTGAAATTCCTGGAAACCAGACACTTGAGATACTTGCCGGTGCGAGTAATCAACAGACTTAACCCAGGTGGTAATCAGATCGAAAAACTTACCACAAAGCTCTCGAAGTGAATTTTGGACAAGGACAGATCTCTGGCTAATACTGGCGTTTGGATAGGCTAAGGCGATATTTTTTCGAGTGACTCGTGCCGACTGATTTGGGACATAAATCAAATAAACACCCATGATCTTTGCCATGGCGGATTTTACAAATTCAGGCATTTGGCCTAGAAACCGAACTAACCACTGAATCAACTGCACAAATTATTAACCTGTTAGCTATACTATGCCCCGTTATCTTGGCAGACGGAACGACTATGCCGACAACTGGCGCTCCAGATATTTCAACTTTCCAAGGACTCATCCTCGCCCTGCAGCAATATTGGGCTGATCAGGGCTGTGTCATTTTACAACCGTATGACATGGAAGTGGGTGCTGGAACCTTTCATCCAGCAACTTTCCTGAGAGCAATAGGCCCCGAGCGTTGGAACGCGGCTTACGTTCAGCCGTCGAGACGCCCAACAGACGGACGTTATGGGGAAAACCCTAATCGGGGACAACATTATTATCAGTTTCAAGTTGTTATGAAGCCAAACCCAAAGAATCTCGTTGATCTCTACTTCGGATCTTTAAAATATCTTGGGATTGATCCACAGATTCATGATTTAAGACTTGTCGAAGATAACTGGGAATCACCGACTCTCGGTGCATGGGGGCTCGGATGGGAGGTTTGGCTTAACGGAATGGAAGTCACACAATTCACCTATTTCCAACAAGTTGGTGGGCTTGAGTGCTATCCCGTGACAGGTGAGCTGACCTATGGTCTTGAGCGTATCGCGATGTATCTGCAAAACGTCGAGTCGATGTTTGATTTGGTTTGGACTAAAACAGCTGAAGGTGTCGTTACTTACGGAGACGTATTTCTTCAAAATGAGCAGGAAATGAGCGCATACAATTTCGAGCACGCCAATACGAATTGGCTGTTTAGTGCGTTTGACGAAGCAGACGTTGCTTGTCAGCGGTTATTGGAGTCTAAGCTTCCATTGGCTGCATATGAACAAGTTCTTAAAGCCAGCCACACATTTAATCTACTCGATGCACGACATGCGATTAGCGTCACGGAGAGACAGCGGTATATTTTGAAAGTAAGAAACTTAGCCCGCCAAGTCGCTGAGGTTTATTTTGAGTCAAGAAAAAGCGCCGGGTTCCCTCTAGCTGACGATAAGTTGAGAGCGGAAGTATTGGAAGGAGCCAAAGGATGACGACTTTTGTATTTGAACTTGGTTGCGAAGAACTTCCCTCATCGTCACTTCCCTCTTTGAACTCCCAATTCAAGCAACTATTCACTCAAAAAGTAAATGACGCTTTTTTGGGTTACGAGTCACTGTCCGTCATCGCTGCACCTCGCCGCCTTGGTGTTGTAATCGAGGGTGTTGACCAGAGGTCTGAGGATAAAGCTTTTGAACGGAGAGGTCCCGCAGTTAAAGCAGCATTTCGAGGTGAAAAGCCAACTAAAGCACTTCTGGGTTTTTGTCGCGGCCTAAATATCAAGCCTGAAGACACCTCCGTCATTGATACCGAGAAAGGCCAGTGGGTGGTTTATCGAGGTATCGAACAAGGAAGGTCTGCATCAGAGGTATTAGGCGCCATTTGCCAGGCTGTAATAACAGATCTGGCATTATCAAAGCCAATGCGCTGGGGAAGTAGACGTGATGCATTTCCAAGGCCTGTGCATTGGGTTTTAGCAGTGCTCGATGACGCCATTGTGCCATTAACTGTATTTGGAATAAAAAGTGGAAATAAAACATTCGGGCATCGATTCATGGCACCAGAGTCGATCGAGTTGCAATCAGCGAGTGAATACCGTGAGCGCTTAATTGATGCGTATGTTATTGCCGACTTTGAGGCTCGAAAGGCAGCAACGTGGTTGACGATTCAATCGACTGCTGAATCGAATGGCGTCGCGGTAGAGGCAGACGATCTGCTTCTCACAGAGATTAACTGCTTGGTCGAATGGCCGGTGAGTCTTTGTGGTGAATTTGAAGAACACTTTTTGGATCTACCAGACATTGCTTTGATAGCCGCGATGAAAGGTCACCAAAAATATTTTCATGCCAGAACAGATTGTGGCGAGTTATCCAATAAATTCATCACTGTATCCAACATCGAAAGTCACGACGCATCTCAGGTAATTGCTGGGAACCAACGTGTCATTCGCGCCCGTTTATCAGACGCTAAGTTCTTCTTCGAAACAGACAAAAAGCTCTCGCTTGAATCGCGGCGTCAAAAATTAGATTCGATTACATTTCATCCCAGGCTCGGGTCTCTCGGAGAAAAAACCAAGCGAGTTTGCAAATTGGCCTGCGAGATGGCGTCGGCAGTCAATGCCGATAGTACTGTGATGAAACGCGCGGCAGATCTGTCACGGTGCGACTTAGTCTCAGAAATGGTTTTGGAATTTGATGAACTCCAAGGCCAGATTGGGACTATTTATGCAGCACTTGATGGTGAGTCTCGCGAAATCAGTCAAGCAATCCAGGGGTTGTATCAGCCGGCTGGCGCCTCGGATTCCGTCCCAAGTGATATCTATGGAAGTCTACTTGCATTAGCGGACCGACTCGATACCCTCGCCGGACTCTTCGCTATAAATCAACCGCCAACAGGTAACAAAGATCCCTTCGCGCTGCGTCGGGCTGCAATTGGACTGCTTCGCCTGAATGAACATCCATTACTCCAATTCGATCTGACTCGGTGGATTAATCAGGCTTTTGAAGCACAGCCGGTGGAGGGCACGGGCGGTGCGCGTGCACTACTAATTCAATTTATTAATGATCGTGAGCGCGTCCGTCTGACTGACTCCGGGTACCCTCATGATCTAGTTGTGGCAGTGCAAGCAACCAATGGATTATCGACTGCAAACACGGAAAACCGGGTCAAGGCATTGGCAGCGTTTTCAGAAAAACCGGAATTTAGTGCGGTCGTATCAACTTATAAGCGAGTTGTCAATTTATTGAAAGAATCTGATCAAGAAGGTGGCGACCAGATTCGGCCCGCACTTTTTGAACACCCCTCTGAATCGGCGCTACACGAATCAATAGTCACCATCTCAAGTCTTGTCGCTGATGCCGTTTCACGTGAAACAATCCCCGAGGCGATATCGGCACTTCTCGCCATGAAATCTGCCACTGATGCCTTCTTCGAAAACGTGATGATAAATGCCGACAACCAAGCAATTCGCGTAAACCGCCTCAAACTTTGCCGATCGGTACGCGATATTTATCGATTGGTAGCAGACTTCAGCCTGGTCCAGCAGTAACTGCAAATGCCAACGATTGTTCTCGACCGCGACGGCGTTATCAATTATGACTCCGATGCGTATATCAAAAATCCAGGCGAATGGTTTGCGATCAAGGGATCTTTGAGTGCAATCAAGCGCCTTAACGATGCAGGCTATGACGTATGCGTCGCAACCAATCAAAGCGGGCTCGGTCGAGACCTTTTTTCGATTGATACTCTAACGGCAATTCATCAGAAGATGATCAGCGAACTGGAAGCACTGGGAGGGCGCATTCAAGTAATCGCGTTCTGTCCACATCATCCAGATGTTGGTTGTGGCTGTCGAAAACCAGAACCAGGGTTGCTTCAAGCAATCAATGAACAGTTTCCACTCGATCCAAATACTTCGTGGATGATTGGAGATACAGGAAAAGATATGGAATGCGCTCGCCGGATGGGAATTCGGGGGGCGCTTGTGAAAACCGGTAAAGGACAGCGCGAATTGGATAATGGAGTTGTTTCACGTGAAACAACTCCCATCTTTAACGATCTCAGCGAATTTGTTGACTGGCTTTTGTAAGTCCTTAGATATCCAAATTCGCAACGGTTAATGCGTTCGCTTCAATAAACTCCCGACGCGGTTCCACATCGTCACCCATCAAAGTCACAAAAATCTGATCCGCAGCAATCATGTCCTCGACTGTCACTTTCAGCAGGCGCCTCGTGGAGCTATCCATCGTCGTTTCCCAAAGTTGCTCTGGATTCATTTCGCCAAGACCTTTGTACCGCTGAATCTGTGGACCACGCCTCGCTTCTGACATTAGCCAGTCGTATGCTTGCTCGAACTCAGCTGTTTCCAATATTTTATCGCCCCGAGATGCTGTCGTACCTTCATCCATCAACCCAACAAGCAAGCAAGCCGCTCTCGCAATCTGTTGGAAATCTCCACCATCGAAAAATTGATGACCAAAAACGAAACGATCTGTTAGGCCATGCTGAATCCGTTCAACGAAAATCCGGGACTCACTGCGCTCGGGATCAGGCTCAACTGCAACTCTAAAAAACATCCCTTCACGTGGGTCACTCGGCAATTGTTCTGCAAGCTCCAAAGCGAACTGCTCCATCCGCGTCTGATTACTTAAGTCACTGAGGGTGACCGGGTTCACAAACAGCATTCCATGTAACGCTTCATAAGGATACAAACGATATAATTTCTCCGCGACGCTACGCCCCTCACGATAGGTTTCGATTAGCCGCTCGAGAACTTCCCCAGATATAAAATCACCTGAGGATAGGTTTATAGCGGCGCCATCAAGAGCAAGGTTGGTTAGGTATGCGTCGAGCGCCTCCTCGTCCTTCAAATATTGCTCCTGTTTGCCTCGTCTCACCTTATAAAGAGGAGGTTGAGCGATGTACACATGGCCACGCTCTACAACTTCTCTTAGATGACGATAGAAAAACGTCAGCAATAATGTCCGTATATGGGCTCCATCTACATCCGCATCCGTCATAATAATGATTTTGTGGTATCGAAGTTTCTCAATATCAAACTCAGGGCCGATGGAACATCCAAGTGCAGTGACAAGTGTCCCCACCTCTTGCGAACTCAGTAACTTATCAAATCGTGCCTTTTCGACGTTTAAAATCTTCCCTTTAAGCGGCAAGATCGCCTGCGTTTTCCGGTCTCGGCCCTGTTTTGCCGAGCCACCAGCAGAATCACCCTCCACAAGAAACAATTCCGACAGCCCTGGATCCTTTTCTTGGCAATCCGCTAACTTTCCCGGTAATCCTGCAATATCTAATGCGCCCTTGCGGCGCGTCAATTCTCGTGCCTTCCGAGCCGCCTCACGCGCACGTGCCGCATCTATCATTTTTGCAACAATCTGTTTGGCTTCCGAAGGACGCTCAGCGAGAAATGTTTGGAAAGCTTCTCGCATCTCTTTTTGAACTGCAGTCTTCACTTCTTGTGAAACGAGCTTGTCTTTTGTCTGTGACGAAAATTTAGGATCAGGCACCTTAACTGAGATAATCGCTGTTAAGCCTTCTCTAGCGTCATCTCCTGACGTCGCCACTTTCGCTTTTTTCAAAAGCTGCTCTTCTTCAATGTATTGATTCAACGAACGAGTTAAGGATGCCCGAAACCCTTCAAGATGGGTGCCACCATCTTTTTGTGGAATGTTGTTGGTATAACAAAAAATGTTTTCCTGGTACGTGTCGTGCCATTGAAGCGCTACCTCAACGCCTATGCCATCGTCCCGTTCGGGTGACGAAAAATGAAACACATCACAAATTGCGGTTTTGTTCTTGCCTAAATAACCAACGAAGGCCGATAAACCGCCCTCGTATTCAAAAACCTCAGACTGACCGCTTGCCTCTTCCGTCAACTGAATCTTAACCCCTGAATTCAAAAAAGACAGCTCACGAAGCCGCCTTGCGAGCACATCGTAACTAAATTCCGTAATCCCAAACGTTTTAGCCGAAGGCTTAAACCGAACGGTTGTTCCAGTTTCGGACGTTGTGCCCACCGACCCCAGAGCTGCCTGCGGCTCCCCATGCCGATATTCCTGCTCCCAGACAGCCCCATCTCTTCTAACCGTCAATACAAGACGCTCACTGAGCGCATTTACCACAGACACGCCGACCCCATGCAAACCACCGGACACTTTATATGAATTCTCGTCGAACTTTCCGCCTGCGTGGAGAACAGTCAAAATAATCTCCGCGGCACTTTTTCCCTCTTCGTGAGCATCGACCGGGATTCCTCGCCCATTGTCTTGAACCGTGACAGACCCGTCTGTGTGAATAATCACATCGATCAAATCACAATGGCCCGCAAGCGCTTCATCGATCGAGTTATCTACCACCTCAAACACCATGTGATGCAAACCAGTTCCGTCATCCGTATTGCCTATGTACATCCCGGGGCGCTTTTTGACAGCCTCTAGCCCCTTAAGCACTTTAATTGAGCTTCCGTCATAACTCGCTGGTGATTGGCCGCTTTCCATTTCTATTCCCTAATCCAATTCAACAATTCCGTGTTTCACGTGAAACACGTTTGCATCTTTTGCTCGATCAGAATTCAATCCGATACGATCAATATCGATTCCCGTTGCAAGCACCTGAACTTCAGTTTCCAAGACTTCCTGCCAAACCCTCGATAAAAATTCCCGATCTAACTCGGCCCCAATATCATCAAGGCACAATACTGGCGAGACCCCAAAATTCGCCGCAGCCTGCAACTGTGACAGCGTTAACGCTAAATTCGCAACCTTGAGCTGACCCCTGCTTAATGTATCAGCGGCCCGCTCTTCAGAGCGCTTAATATCGAAATCTGCACGCTGCGGACCCACCACGGTCGTTCTCATTTTGACATCCCTAGACCGGCCCTCTCTGAGCGCATCAAGCAACGGCATAGAGCCCCACCCGTTCTTGTAATACAGCTCAAGCTCTATCCCTAATTCTAAACGCCGACACAGCTTCTCAAATAGAGGTTTCACGTTATCGAGAAACGAGCGGCGCCAGTTATCCACCGCCTCGCCAAAAAGCGCTATCTGACGTTCCCACGGCTCTAGCGCCTTTACGTCGAGTATACCACTCCTAAGCGCTGTATTCCGTTGTAAGAGCGCTCGCCTTAATGATGCAAAAATCGCTGCGTTCCCACTCGACCAATGGAACGCTCCCCAATCCAGAAACCGCCGACGATCGCTAGGACTTCCCGAGATCAGATCGGACACATGAGGGGTCAGATGCAACACTGGCAAAACTTTACTCAGAGCTGCTTGCCCGCGGGCCATGCCGCCATCTAACCGCAATTTGCGATCTTCCTCGCGACTCACCTGAATAGCCAATCGATGCGTCGTCGACGCTTGGGTAACCTGACCAAATACCGTCAGGCTAGGTTGATCAAAAGCGATCACTGAACGCAATCGGGAAGTCACAAAACTTCGACCTGATGCCAAAATAGAAACTGCTTCGAGGACAGACGTTTTGCCTGCTCCATTGCTTCCTATCCATAAATTGAGAGAAGGCCCCAGAGACAAAGATGTATCCTCGAGCCCCCGCACGTGATGTATGTGGAGTGAATTAATCACTTACAAGCGCATTGGCATCACAACGTATCGTCCGGTCTCATCGCCAACCCCAAGGAGAAGAGCGCTTCGATTACTGTCCCCAAAACGCATCTCGACCATCTCGGTTTCAATAGTCGCCAAAACATCTAGTAGATAACTCACGTTAAACCCTATCTCAAACCCGTCCTGACCAACAAACTCAACTTCCAGCGACTCTTGAGCCTCTTCTTGCTCGGCGTTGTTCGCCATCACATCGATCTGACCTTGTGCCAATCGCAACCGCACACCACGGTACTGCTCGCTGGACAAAATCGAAGCGCGCAACAGCACCTCTCTCAAACGCTTACGATCAGCCCTAACCACATGATCTCCGCCCTGTGGAACCACTCGTTCATAATCTGGAAACCGCCCATCAATTAAAACGCTCGTAAAAACAAACTTTGGACCTGAGACGCGAAAATGACTTGTTGAAAACGACAGCTCAACTGTGTCATCCGCACTATTCGCCAACCTCGCCAATTCCAAGACAGCCTTTCGAGGAACGATTAACGATGATGGCTCAGATGACATGCCTTCCAGCACTGTTTGATACAGACTCAGTCTATGACCGTCTGTTGCCACCGTACGAAATTCGCCACCGCCGATGGAAAACAACATGCCATTTAGATAATAACGTACGTCCTGTTGTGCCATCGCAAACTGCGTCTTCGCAATCGCATCCTGCAACGGACCCTTGGCTAGCGCCACCGTAGTAAGATCGCCCCGTATTTCCAATCGCGGGTAATCCGCCGCTGGCAGGGTAGCCAATTTAAACCGTGAACGCCCAGAAGACAGGGACATCTGAACGCCATCCTGCTTGAATTGAACAACTGACCCCTCGGGTAACGCTTTTGCGATATCGACCAACTTTTTACCAGGCACGGTTACCGCACCGCCAGAGGCCACTTCCACTAGCTCCATGCTGGTAGAGATCTCCGTATCAAGATCCGTACCGGTAACCACGGCACCGGTTGCATCGACCTCAATCAGCACATTAGCCAAGATCGCCATCGTTTGTTTGCGTTCAACCACGGATGCCGCGGTTTGCGCTTTCTCGAGTAATTGTTCGCGAGAAACCGAAAATTCCATCGTCGTTCCTTATCCAGTCAATGCCTTTAATAAGTTGCTGTAATCATCTCGAATCGCCAAATCAGTGTCACATAATTCCCTGATCTTTCTGCACGCATGCAACACCGTAGTATGATCGCGCCCTCCAAACGCCTCACCAATTTCAGGTAGCGAATGATCGGTCAGCTCCTTGCACAAAGCCATTGCAACTTGACGAGGCCTCGCCACCGAGCGGTTACGGCGTTTCGAAAGAAGATCAGAAATTTTAATCTTAAAATAATCAGCTACCATCCGTTGGATATTATCGAGAGAAATTTGACGATCATGAACCGCTATTAGATCTCTCAAAGTTTCCCTTACGAAATCAAGCGTAATCGTTTGTCCAAAAAAATGCGCATTTGCCAACACACGCTTTAATGCACCCTCAAGGTCACGGACATTACTTCGAACCTTTTGCGCAATAAAGAACGCACAATCCCGCTTCAATTCGACTCCAGCTTCCTGCGCTTTGTTGATTAAAATCGCAACACGCGTTTCAAGCTCCGGCGGCTCAAGTCTCACCGTCAACCCCCATCCGAAACGTGACTTGAGTCGATCCTCCATATTGTCAATCTCTTTGGGGTACCGATCTGACGTCAAAATAATCTGTTGATCACCCTCGAGCAGACTATTAAAGGTATGAAAAAACTCTTCTTGAGATTTCTCCTTTCCAGCGAAAAATTGAATGTCATCAATAAGTAAAGCATCCACGTTCCGATACACTCGTTTGAAATCAGCAATTGCGTTCAACTGCAACGCTTTCACCATGTCAGCAACAAACCGTTCGGAATGGACATAAATAATTTTCGCTTTCGAATTTTGCGATCGAATCTGATTGCCAACAGCGTGCATCAAGTGGGTCTTTCCTAGCCCAGTATCCCCGTAAAGAAACAGGGGATTGTACTCAGACCCTGGTTTTTCTGAGACACGTTGTGCCGCCGCTCGAGCCAATTGATTTGACTTACCCTCAACAAAATTACCGAACCGAAAGTCCAAATTAAGGCGATTACTGTGCTTTATTGACCCTTCAACAACCGGCGGCTCACGATCCTGCAACTGTGTGGATTTTTCTTGTGCTCTGGGATCCTGGCGTTTCTGGGCCTTAGCGACTGACATCGAATTTGAAACCGGCCTGTCACCAGCGTTCGATGAACCCACCCATACCGAGACGTGAAAAGTGCCACCCACATGCTGGGAATAGAATGACTGGATTCGATCCAGATAGC
>CACAXU010000002.1 GCA_902536515.1 uncultured Litorivicinus sp.
TCGTGCGAGGAATCATGTTGAGAGAATTCTCACATGGATGCTGATAGGTAGTTCCACGGTCGCAATATTTACAACCATAGGAATCGTGCTCTCCATTCTTTTTGAGTCGATTCGATTTTTCAAACTAATCCCTCCCCAAGACTTTTTATTTGGTCTCGAGTGGAACCCGCAGTTCGAGGGCGCGGAGCGCGCCGGATCTGGAGGAGGTACGGCGACCTATGGCATGGTCCCGATGTTTGTTGGGACATTCCTGATTTCATTTATAGCGCTAGCGGTATCCGTCCCTGTGGGATTGTTTAGCGCCATTTATCTGGCTGAGTACGCGACCCCAAGGGTCAGGGGGATCGTGAAGCCTCTCCTGGAGATACTCGCGGGCGTGCCGACCGTCGTGTATGGCTTTTTCGCTGCGTTGACGGTCGCCCCCGTCGTCAAATCTGTCGGCGAATCCGTCGGTCTCGAGGTGGCGTCAGAGTCAGCGTTGGCCGCAGGCCTCGTGATGGGCGTAATGATAATCCCATTTATTTCCTCGCTTTCAGACGACGTGATAAACGCTGTCCCCCAGGCCCTCCGCGACGCAGCTTTTGGTCTGGGCTCCACGAAGAGTGAGGCGGTAAGGCAGGTAGTGCTGCCGGCTGCGCTACCGGGCATCGTCGCGGCGGTGATCCTTGCGGTGTCCCGCGCGGTCGGAGAGACAATGATCGTAGTGATGGCGGCCGGGTTGGCTGCGAATTTGTCTTTCAATCCTTTGGACGCAGTCACGACCGTCACCTCACAGATTGTGACGATTCTGGTTGGCGACCAAGAGTTTGAGTCCGCTAAGACGTTATCGGCTTTTGCGTTAGCGCTGATGTTGATAGTTACTACGCTGGCCCTGAACTACTACGCGCTTCAGATTGTAAAAAAATATCGAGAGCAATATGAGTAATCAGGTTTCTTTTGGATTGTCGCCCGAGCGGGCTGCCGAGCGAGTAGCCGAGTCGATCAGCTTGCGCAAACGGAGAGAAAATCGATTTCTGTTTCTAGGGAAATCTGCGGTTGCTGTGGCCCTCGGATTCCTTGTTCTTTTGTTTGCTGGCATTTTAAGCAAGGGTATCCCCGGGTTATTCCAGCACTACGTCACGCTTGATGTTCAGTTGGACGCTGAGAGGCTTGATCCATCTGGTCAAGGGACCCTAGAGTCGCTCGCCGATGGCGATTTTGACGGGGTCGTAAGAGATGCGCTCTATGAGGCTCTTGGGGGTCCCACCGGGCGCAAGGCGAAACGACAGGCGCGAAGGCTAATTTCATCAGGGTCCGGACAGCGACTGATGCATCACGTGCTGGATAATCCAGATCAAATGAGATCAAAGGTAGCGCTTCAGTTTGCTGTCGACGATGATGTAGATACATTCTTGCGTGGCCTCATCTCACGAGATACCCCTGAAGCTGACAGACGAGTCAGTGATCAGATGATTTCATATATTGATCTACTTCAGGCGAAGGGTCGGATCAGCTACGAGATAAGTGATTATTTATTTTTTGGCTCAGCATCAAGGGACGCTGAGATGGCCGGGATCCGCGGGGCGCTGGTGGGATCGATACTCACCTTGCTGGTGTGTATTGTGATCGCGTTTCCCTTGGGGGTAGCTACAGCTGTCTACCTCGAGGAAATGGCCCCAAAGAATCGATTGACTGAAATCATTGAGATCAATATAAATAATCTTGCCGCGGTGCCGTCAGTCGTTTTCGGAATCATGGGCCTCGCGGTATTTATCGTGATATTTGGGATGCCGCGATCAATACCGCTAGTTGGGGGAATAGTGTTGGCTTTGATGACGCTGCCCACGATTATAATCTCTTCGCGTGCCTCGATTCGGGCGGTTCCACCGAGCATTCGTGATGCCGCTCTGGGCGTTGGCGCTTCGAAAATGCAAACCATAACGCACCATGTTTTACCTCTCGCGATGCCGGGTATGTTGACCGGCACCATCATTGGGATGGCCCAAGCTTTGGGTGAGACAGCGCCTCTCTTAATGATTGGTATGGTCGCTTTTATCGTCGACGTGCCGTCAGGTGTCACTGAGCCCGGGACCGTTCTCCCGGTGCAAATTTTTATGTGGGCAGATTTTGCTGAACGTATGTTTATTCAAAAAACCAGTGCGGCGATTATTGTATTGTTGGCATTTCTGATTACTATGAACGCCGCCGCGATTCTTCTTCGTAAAAAATTAGAGCGACGTTGGTGAGCAGGTCAGTGTTATGCAACTAGAAGAGAGTAGCCGGATGGTCCAAACAACTAGCACCCTAGAAGCACGGACGATTCCAGACAGTACTCTCGGTCAAATCCATGCAGACAACCCCCGTATGAAGGCCCGGAACGTTGACGTTTTTTATGCTGACAAGCATGCGATCGACAATATCAGTCTTGATATTGGGTCCGGACAGGTAATCTCATTCATCGGCCCGTCCGGTTGCGGTAAGTCGACATTCCTGCGGTGTCTTAACCGGATGAACGACACGATAGACAGCTGCCGTGTGTCTGGTGAAATCATGATCGATGATCAGAACATCTATGACTCCTCGATCGATGTGGTCTTGCTGCGGGCGAGGGTCGGTATGGTGTTCCAGAAGCCAAACCCTTTTCCCAAATCAATCTTTGACAACGTCGCATACGGGCCACGTATTCACGGGCTTGCCACAAGCAAGGTGGAGCTCGATCATATTGTAGAAACCTCGCTTCAACGGGCTGGTCTTTGGGAGGAGGTCAGAGATCGTCTGGATCAGCCAGGAACCGGCCTGTCGGGCGGTCAACAGCAGCGCCTTTGCATCGCTCGCGCGATTGCGGTGAGCCCCGAGGTTATCCTGATGGACGAGCCGTGTTCTGCCTTGGACCCGATCGCTACTGCAAAAATAGAGGAATTGATTTCTGAGCTGCGGGAGCAATATACAATTGTAATTGTCACCCACTCCATGCAGCAGGCTGCCCGCGTCTCTGATCGGACTGCGTATTTTCATTTAGGAAAGTTGATTGAGGTAGGTGACACCAAGCAGGTGTTTACAAATCCTTTGCATGCATTGACTCAAGACTATATCACCGGACGGTTTGGCTAGATGAAAGACTTGAACGAAGACTTCTATCGACACATTTCCAGCGAGTTCAACGAGGAGCTTGAGGCGCTTCGGAGGTCCACCCTTGAAATGGGTGGATTGGTTGAAGAGCAGCTAGCGTGTGCTCTCAAGTTTTTTGCTAGTCAGGACTCTTCACTACTGAGCGACATTGAAGACGTTGAACAAAAGATTAACGCTGCCGAGATCGATCTCGACGATCAGGTAGAGTCTCTGATCGTTCGGAGACAGCCTATCGCTTCAGATTTGCGGCTTGTGCTCGCTGTTTCGAAGATCGTCCGAGACCTTGAGCGAGTGGGCGACGAACTTGAGAAGGTAGGCAAGCTTAGTCTTGAGTCATTTGATAGCTCTGATGACGTAGGGATTACCGAGATACAGCGGATTGCTGAGCAGGTTGCCAAGATGTTGTCGGAATCGTTGACAGCGTTCGCGCGGCTCGATATCGATCTTGCGAGAGATATTTTTGAACGTGAGCGCAAGGTTGATAAGGTTTATCAGTCGGCGCTTAGGTCGCTCGCGACATTTATGATTGAGGATCCCAGAAATATCGGCAGGGTCTTGAATATAGTCTGGATTGCGAGGTCGTTAGAGCGCGTTGGCGACCACGCCACAAACATTGCTGAATACGTAATCTATTTAGTTCAGGGCGTTGATGTCCGCCATCCGAGCGTTAACGAAAACAGTTTTACGTAACTATCTGTTGTAGCCTGTCCTTCGGGAATGAGCATCGAATGCAAGTACCTTTCCCTTCCTCAGAGGTAATTTGAAGGCTTCCGGAGTGCCTTTCCATAATATGTTTGGCTATCGCCAAGCCCAACCCTGTGCCTCCTGTGATGGACGAGTGGCTCTTATCGACACGGTAAAATCGCTCGGTTACACGACTGAGATGTGGCTCGGGTATTCCTGGGCCGTTGTCATCCACGCAGATTAATGTCTTGTGATCGCTCTGCTCTAACCTCAAGGAAATTAACGATCCATCGGGGCAGTACCGCAAGGCATTGCTGAGCAGGTTGGATAGGAGGGAGAAAATTTCATTTCTATTTCCTGTGAGAACCCAATCCTCGGTGACCAAGATCTTGACGATAGTCTGGTTTTTTTTGAGATTTTTTTGTAACCACGCTACTTGCTGCTGGACTTGTCCGACCAAATCAGAAAGATTGAAGACTTCAATATCTGTGCTTGGTGAGGTCTCAAGCTGGGATAGCGTTATGAGATCTTGGATGATGTTATCCATCCTGCGACCCTGCAAACCGGCGTTTTCGATCGCATTCTTCGCGACACCCTCGACCAATTGATTGTCGATCAAGGTTTCCAAATAACCGTTAATGACGGTAAGCGGCGTTTTTAGCTCATGCGAGACGTTAGCGATAAAGTCTGATCGCATTTCGTTGAGTCTTTTCAGTTGACTGATGTCTCTAACGAGTATTATGTATCCTTCAGACGGGCTATCTCCGAAATACAACTCGATCACTGCTTGTTGTGTTGTGAAGTCATCAAGAATTAGTGGTTCGCTGAAATCGTTTTTCGCGATGTATTCTTTTAACGACGGTGATCTTAGCAGAGCAAAAAGATAGCTATTGATGTCATCTGGTTTTCTAAAATTGAGTAATTCACCACCGACCTCATTCCACCAGATGAGGTTCCATGTCTTGTCGGTGAGTACCAGTCCGACCTTGAGGCTGCTTAGTGCGAGTCTGAGATTATGGAACTCGTTAACCACTGATTCTTTATTTTTTTCCGCTTGATCGCGTTCAATTTCAATGCGCCGTACAATATCGGCCCACAGATCGGAGGTAACCAAGGACTCGTTTTTTTGGTTGCTTTCCAGCCATCGGTAGAAACTATTTCGTCTCCATAGGGTTACCGAAAGGTAGGCGCTAGCGACAAAAAGTGCTGACGGAACGAAGTAGCCAGTAACAACACCTAAAAACATAGTGAGCAGCCCCAGCCAGGTAAGCTCCAGTATTGTGGTTGAGGTGGCGTTTCTCATTAGATTTGCTTGCCTAATCTAAGTCACAAATCTGTAACATAACTGTAATAACCTTTTCTATGTCAGTAATAATAAGGTTGAAGTTTTGCCAAATTTCCCAACTTTTGACAAAGAACTAAGTTGGTTGTCATTTAACCATCGAGTCCTCCAGGAGGCGATGGATAAGTCAAACCCTATTATCGAGCGGGCTCGCTTTCTCGGCATTTATTCGAGCAACCTTGATGAATTTTATAGGGTTCGAGTATCCGATGTTAGAAGAAGAAAAATACTTCACCGGGAGGTAGGTTTAGAGCCTGCGTCGGGTAAATTACTTAGACAGATTCAGCGACGCACCGTTGAGTTAAATTTAGAATTTGAGGCGACACATCTCGATGTCATACGGACCCTCGCTAGGCACGATATATTTTTAGAAAATGAAGAGCAGCTGACCGAAGAGCACCGGGAGTGGCTCAAACGCTACTTCCACTCAAATATTCGTAAATTTATTTGTCCTATCGTGATCTCGGATAAAGTAAATTTGGCGGAGGTTATTGCCGACGACGAGACGTACCTGGTAGCCGAGTTGCGAAAGGCTGATCAGTACATTTATTCATTAATAGAGGTACCTACCGATCATCACCGGAGGTTTATCGAACTACCAAAAATAACTAAACGCAAGAAGCCTTTAGTCTTGCTTGATAACGCGATCCGGGTTGGGCTGCCCGAAATTTTTGAGGGTTATTTTGATTTTGACGACGTTCAGGCTTGGTCGATGAAATTAACGCGTGACGCTCAGTATGATTTGTCTGGCGAGATCGATGACAGCCTCATGGATCGACTGTCATCGGGATTAAAGCAGCGGCTCACTTCTGAGCCGACGCGGCTTGTCCACGACCGTGATATGCCAGACCGGGTATTGGTCATGCTAAAACGTGAGCTGGGTATCGCGGGGATTGACGCGGTTATCCCTGGCGGTCGGTATCACAATATGAAGGACTTTCTGTCTTTTCCTTCGATTGGGCGAGCTTCTTTACGGTATTCGCAGCTCCAGCCAATTCCATCTAAAGCTCTTGACGGTCAGAGGAACTATTTTTCCGTTTTAAAAGACAAAGATGTTCTACTTCACTACCCGTACCACGACTTTTATCACGTTACTGAGTGGCTCCGTCAGGCTGCAACCGATCCGGCTGTAGAGTCGGTCAGGATCAGTCTTTACCGAGTGGCGAGCTCTTCCCTAGTCATCAAATCCCTTTTGGATGCCGTCGCTAACGGGAAGGACGTTTCTGTTGTTGTTGAGCTCCAGGCGCGTTTCGATGAGGAGGCAAATATTCAATGGTCCAAGGTGCTCACAGATGCAGGCGTGAGGGTCACTTTTGGTATTGCTAATTTGAAGGTGCACTCGAAGCTCTGTCTGATTACACGACGTGAGGATGGTCAGCGAGTCAGATATGCTCATATTGGAACCGGTAATTTCAACGAAAAAACGGCCCAAATGTATACAGATTTTAGTTTATTGACTGCTAGACCTGAAATTACTGCGGAGGTTCGTCAGGTCTTTTCATTTTTTAATGCCCCGTATCGTAACTTTGTGTTCCGTCATTTGTGGGTTAGTCCAGTAGATCAACGCAAAAAGATTATTCAACAAATTGATAGGGAGATTGGGCTAGCCGAGTCCGGCAAGAGCGCCAAGATAACTCTGAAGGTCAATAATTTGGCGGATGATGATCTAATTACTAAACTATATGAGGCGAGTAGAGCCGGTGTCGTCGTAGACGCATGCGTGAGAGGGATGTGTTCACTGATCCCTGGTGTGCCTGGTGTGAGCGATACGATCAGAGTTATCAGTATTGTAGATAGGTTTTTGGAGCATCCTCGGGTTATGATTTTTCACAATGATGGTGATCCTGATGTGTACATAAGCTCGGCAGATTGGATGACGCGAAATATGGATAACCGGGTAGAGGTGACCGCTCCAATTTATGACAATAATCTCAAAAAAATAATGATTGACCTTATAGATTTGCAGTTCAAGGACACCGTGAAGGCTCGACTTATTGATGAGGATCAATCGAATCCGTACGTAAGTCGGGGCAACCGGAGGAAGGTCCGGTGCCAGATTAATACCTATGAATACATAAAAAATATAGAGAGCGTCTGATTTGCAAGGTCAGTCACTAGAGCGGCTGGTTGCTGCCGTCGATCTAGGATCAAATAGCTTCCACATGACCATCGCTAGGCTGACTCCGTCTGGACTCCAGGTCCTGGTTCGTGATCGCGAGCGAGTGAGGTTAGCCTCGGGACTCAACCGCAAAGGCGTCTTGGGTAACAAATCTATTCAGAGGGGAATTGAGGCGCTCAAGCGGTTCGATGGTCGCCTGTCGGGTGTCGCGACCGAGGATATCCGGGTTGTGGCGACGCATACACTTCGTGAAGCTAAAAACGCTCACGAGTTTCTCGACTTAGCCTCCGAACACTTCCGAGCACAAATTAATGTAATTTCTGGTCCCGAGGAGGCTCGCCTAATTTTTCAGGCGGTGGCACACAGTCAATCCACAGAGGGTCGATTTTTGGTTTTTGATCTTGGGGGTGGATCAACTGAGTTCGCTGTTGGTGTTAATTTTGAGACTGAGTTTTTGTCTTCCAGAACCCTGGGTTGCGTGACATTCACAAAACGGTTCATGAAAAAATTGGACCGTGAGAGTTTTGCTGAGATCGAGTTAAACACGCGGAAAGTAATTGAACCCATCGTCTCTCGAATTCGAGACTTAGGAGTAGAAAAAATATTTGCGACCTCTGGCTCAGCAAAAAGTGTGAGTGCTTTGGGGAATTATCTGGGCCATGGTCCGATCATCACTCCAGAGTCGTTGGAATCGTGTAAAAATTTTGTGTTGGTCGATATGAATCGACGTATTGCCGACATTCCTGACGTGAGCCTGGAGAGGATGCAGATCCTCCCCGCTGGTATTGGCATCATCTCCGCAATTGTAGACGAGCTCGGGTTATCCAAAATTGAATTTTGCGATGCAGCGCTCCGGGAGGGGGTTTTGTATGAAATGGATGACCGCTTGAAGTCATCCGATATAAGAGAGAGAACCGCGCTCGACATGATGAAAAAGTATAGCGTGGACGTTGACCACGCTGGTCGTGTTCGTGATACCGCAATTCGAATATTTTCTGCCGCTGCACCGGTCTGGGGTTTAGGAGTTTTGGATTACCAAATGGTAGTTTGGGCATCTATGCTTCATGAGATAGGACTGCATGTAAGTTATTCGGCGTACCAGCGACATGGTTCGTATATTGTTGTTAACACGCCATTGCCTGGGTTTAGTCGAGAAGAGCAAGCGGTTTTAGCAACGTTAATTCTTAATCACCGTAAAAAGTTCGATCTATCGTCGTTACCGAAGCCCCGATACTGGTCGAAAAAGCGATTAATGAGACTCGTTAGAATTCTTCGGATAGCACACGTCATGCACGTGGCACGAGATCTAGGTGCTCCGAAGTTTAGTGTCTTGGTTGAGGGCGGTGCAGTGAGTCTTGAATTTGATAAAGAAATATACCGGAGCTGTAGGGTTATGTTGTTGGATCTCGAGGAGGAGTCCCGCAGGCAGAGTGAGGAGGGGTACTCGTTAGTCATCGCACCTGCATCCTAGATAGACTAGGCTTCCGCGATTGTGGAGGTGAACCGGTAACCTGTTCCTCTTACAGTTTGAATAAAGTCTTCAAGCTCTGCGCCAAGGGTCTTCCGTAATCGTCGGATATGCACGTCGACAGTCCGTTCTTCGACATAAACATCCCCTCCCCATACACGATCAAGCAATTGGGTCCGAGAAAAGGCCCGATTCGGGTTTGTCATGAATAGCTGTAGCAAGCGGTACTCGATAGGGCTGAGTGCTAGGAGGCGGTCTGACGCTGTTACTCGCTGGCCGACAGGATCAAGCCGTAAATTTCCGAACTCGACAGGTTCTTCGATACCTAGCGGTGTTGTCCTTCTCAAAATTGCCTTGAGCCGTGCGACAAGCTCCCGAGGAGAGAACGGCTTCGTAATGTAGTCATCCGCGACCCCCAAACCCGTGATTTTGGCTTCTTCCTCTCCGCGAGCAGTTAGGAGGATCAAGGGAATGTTCGCTGTGTCTGCGTTTCTGCGAAGCCGTCTACATAACTCAAGCCCCGATACTTGGGGCATCATCCAATCGACCAGCATCAGATCAGGTAGGCGTGTCGCTAAGTGTTCGAGAGCGCTGGAGGCATTTTCTGCTTGGACTGTTTCAAAACCGGCCATTTCCAGCGCTACAGCAAGCATTTCACGAATCGACGACTCATCATCTACGATCAGAACCGTCCGAAGCAGTTGTTCACTCATGTTATTCCCAAAAATAACCACACGTCATTTTCATTAAACGGGTGAAATGTTACATAAGTATGACGAACGTAACAAAATTGACATATATGGATTGAGGGTAAATGACAGGCGCTTCTTTTGAAAATGGCGAGGAGAGGATGTTGCCTCTTCGATTGGTGATCACAGGGACACAAGGCTACCAGCATAGAAAGCTACGAGGGAGCCTATTAATGCGGCAACCACAACATCGGTTGGATAATGAAGTCCTAGGATAACTCTGGACAGCATAATCATCACCGTTATCGGGACCAAAATTAATCCAAGTAGTGGGAGCACTGGCAGGATAAGTAGTGTGACCGTCACCGCATGGAGTGTGTGACCGCTGGGGAAACTATAATTATCTAGAGGTTGCTCTTTAGGGGTAATAGCCTCCCACGTCATGCAGGGTCTGTTTCTTACCGTCTGTTCTTTTACTAGCTTATATAGCCCGAGATTAACGAGGCTTGCTCCGATTAGCACGACCGATAAATTGCCGGCATCAGGTCTGAACAGTCCGATTGTGATAAATAACAGAACCCAGGCGGCTCCATCTCCTAGTTTGGAAAAGAATACAAATATCTTTTGGATTGAGGGTACATCGGCTAGAGCATTGGCGGTGGCGCACAACGGCTTTTCAGCGCGATCAAGGTAGAAAAAAAACTTACTCATACCAGAACAGTGCATGAAGCGATCCAATACCGATTTAAAATAAGAGTACTCAACTCAAATGACAGTTCTGGGTCAGCTTGATGAATTTTTTGTTACGAGGTCTTTTCTAGTTAATTTGTCTCGATAGGTCTCAGGTGAGAGATAAATTGAGCAGTGCAGTTTTCCCACGAGAACCTCTCTGCAAACTTGCGGCACGCCTCTCGATCTATTTTGAGTGCCTCATTGATTGCGTGATTCAGATCCTCCGAGACCCACCCGTTGTGGCCATTTTCTATGAGATCGAGTGGCCCCGGCACGGGATAGGCCGCGACCGGGACTCCCGACGCAAGTGCCTCAAGAATTACCAGACCGAAGGTATCTGTGCGGGAAGGGAACACAAAGCAATCAGCTTGTCGGATCTCTAGAGCAAGCTCTGGCCCGTGTTTATACCCCACAAACTCAACCTTAGGATATTTCTGGATGAGCGCGTCTAGTTCGGGACCCCCCCCAACAACACGTTTAGTGCCAACGCACTCTAGTTCTAAGAAGGCGTCTATATTTTTTTCAGGCGCCACTCGTCCTACGTAAAGCAGGATTGGCTGCTTTGATCGTTGGTGTTGACTGTCTTGCGTGAATAATTCGAGGTCAACTCCCCGAGACCAGCGACCGATATTTTTAAACCCGTGAGCTAGCAACTCATTTTCCATAGACTGTGTTGCGACTAGCATCCGGTGAGCCGGTCCGTGGAACCATCGTAAAAAGGCGTACGACAAGCTTATTGGGATTGGGGCGCGTAACCGGACGTACTCAGGGAAACGGGTATGGTAACTGGTGGTGAATGGAAAACGGTGTGTTCTGCACCACCTCCTGGCCGCAAGGCCTAGGGGCCCTTCGGTTGCGATGTGAACGGCATCAGGTTGGAGGCCAGATAGGCGCCTGCCGACTGACTTCCTGGCAAATAGTGCTAGCTTTATTTCGGGGTAGGTCGGGCAAGGGATAGAGCGGTAACCGTCTGGGCTGATGACGGCCACTTGGCATCCTTTCTTTTCAAGTTCCGCTTTCGTTGTCGATAGGGTTCGTACGACCCCATTGACTTGAGGGAACCAAGCGTCCGTTACAATTACCAATGACTTTATGTTTGACATCACTAATCCTGCCAGAAACGTACTTATATAATCAAAGTATTGCGATTTTATGACACTGACCTGCGTATAAATGTCGGTGACTATTGCTAGTTTTGTCATTAAACCTTCATTAATCGTTAACGAGTTCGTTATTTGCATCATTTATCTTGATTCAAAATTCCGAAAAAGGACGGCCATGTCTAACGTAGAACTTGTTAACTCTCAGGGATACTCAGTCCGACTTGCCTCAACTCAGGCAGAGGTCGCAGAGACACAGCGCTTGCGCTATGACGTATTCGCCCGAGAGTTGGGCGCGCAGGTATGTGAAGAAGAAGCAGGAATCGAGTCGGATCGCTACGACCCCTATTGCCATCACCTGTTTGTCGAAGAACTCAGCACCGGGAGGATTGTTGCTTCGACCCGACTATTGAAACGTTCTAGCGCCCTGAGTCTCGGTGGGTTTTATACAGAGTCTGAGTTTTCGGCTCCTTTTGTTCGAGCTCTTGACGGGGAGGTTGTCGAACTAGGTCGAACATGTGTTCACATTGATTATAGGTCTGGTTGTAGCATTATGTTGCTGTGGAGCGGGATCGCGCAACTAATGACGCGCTGGGAAATCAACTATCTGCTAGGGTGCACCAGCGTCCCATGCAGAGACCAGGGTCAACTTATACGGACCTTGATGGCAGGCCCTCTGTCCAGGCACCTGAGTCCGGAAAATTTACGAGCAGAGCCTCGAGTTCCCGTATCACAGGACCCCTTGCCAGCGGTTGACGGTGCCATCATGCCACCCCTGTTGAAGGCCTATCTGCGTTTAGGAGCTTGGGTATGTGGTGAGCCGAGTTATGACGAGGAGTTCGGTGTCGCGGATGTGATGATCCTCCTAGACATGCGTCGACTGAACCAGCGCTATTTTAAACATTTCCTCGGGCGTGATTCGATTTCTCGTAAACGGGCTGATGCGTCACCTGAAGGGGCCCGCATCGCATGAAACTTTTTTACATTCTGTGCCATATGGCCTGGGGATTGTTCAGTCTCAGGAAGCTCTCAGCTGGGGCTGATCAAAGAACGCTCAGGCGTAAAATCCAATTGTGGCATCAGAAGACGATAAAGCTTCTTGAGATTGGTAGTACCTTGTCGGGAGACATGCCCGTAGGTCCCTGCCTGATCGTCTCAAATCACCTGTCGTGGGTCGATATTTTATTGATCGGGTCATTTGAAGATGTGCGTTTCGTTGCAAAGGCGGAGGTAGCCAAATGGCCGATAGTTGGCAAATTAGCATCGGGAGCCGGAACCCTCTTCGTCCGGCGGGGAGACCGCTACTCGGCTGAGCGGGCCATCGCGGATGTGGCATCCGAGTTGACATGTGGGCATCGGGTCGTAATTTTTCCTGAGGGTACTTCCACCCGCGGGCCCATGCCGATTAAGTTTAGAAGCCGCCTCTTTCAGGCTGCTCGTCAGGCGGGTGTGCCGGTCGTGCCCATCGCACTGAGTTACCAGGGTGCCGGCAAATCGTCGGTATCTTATGCCGATGATGACCAATTCATCTTGCACCTGTTTCGTATCTGCGGGGCACCTTTTATCCGCGGCAGGATATCCGTCGGGAAACCGCTATCCCCGCACCAACCAGCGACCGCCATCGCAAAAAGGGCTCAGATCTGTGTCGAACGAATGCTGGAAGCCACGGTATCTCAAGGCAATACAAACGCTTCCAATCTTGAGTCACAAACGATTCAAGCTTCACCTAAAACAGGTATGGGAACCGACCAATATGCTGTAACCGGTGATTCGTGATGTTGAGCAATTATTGAATGGTAAAACCCGGATATACAGGCATAACCCGATTAGTTAAGGCAGCTGGGCATTCCCTGCACGGATTCGTAGCGGCCTGGAGATACGAGTCTGCGTTTAGGCAGGAGTTGGCCTTGGCTGGATTGATGGTGCCTGTGGCTTTTTGGTTGGGACGATCTGCGGTCGAAGTCGTGCTGTTGATGGGCTGCGTTTTACTCGTGCTTATCGTTGAGTTATTGAACTCGGGGATCGAGGCCGTCGTTGATCGGATCAGTGATGAATATCATCCTTTGTCGGGTAGAGCCAAGGATCTTGGTTCGTCCGCCGTATTTCTCAGTCTGATTCTTACCATGGCAGTCTGGGCCATTGTTTTGGCCGATCGATTCTTAATCTAGGCGCTTGTTTTTCGAGTGAGGCGGTAACGATGGCAAGTTCCAAACAGGTTACTAAATATAGAACGATTTGGTTGTCTGATATTCATCTGGGCACCCGTGGCTGTAAAGCAGAATATTTACTGGATTTTCTAAAATATCATGAGGCCGACACTATCTACTTGGTCGGCGATATCATTGATGGATGGCGGCTAAAGAAGACCTGGTATTGGCCCCAGACGCATAATGACGTGATTCAGAAGTTACTTCGTCAGGCACGCAAAGGGGTTAAGGTAATTTATGTCCCAGGAAATCACGACGAGTTCGCGAGAGATTTTGAAGACCTGTCGTTTGGTGGAATCGCTGTTGTCCATGAGGCGACACATACGCTTGCTGACGGTAGGCTTCTGTTGATCCTTCATGGTGACAAATTTGACGGAGTGATGCACTACGCTAGATGGTTAGCCTATCTAGGCGACTGGGCATACGAGACACTCTTAAGGATAAACACATTCGTTAATGTGCTCCGAAGTGCCTTTGGTCTGGAATACTGGTCTTTATCTGCCTACCTTAAAAACAAGGTGAAAAACGCGGTGACCTTCGTATCAAATTATGAGCTGATGGTCGCGCGCGCCGCGAAAGATGCGAGCGTGAACGGTGTTGTTTGTGGCCACATTCATAAATCAGAGTTACGTTATATTGACGATGTACTGTACTGCAACACAGGGGATTGGGTCGAAAGCTGCACGGCTCTCGTTGAGGATGACTCCGGAAAATTATCAGTCATTCAGTGGACTACTGCTGAGACCCAACTTTTTTCTGAGAGTCATTAATTTGATAGTTTATTTGCTACGCCTGCTTGTTTTTCGTAGAAAATAGGGGCGTTTCACTCCGTCGAGTGAGAGCTTGAATATTTTCACGCGCTAGGACAGCAGCGCTCTTGCCAATGAATAAGCGCTCGATTCAAAACCGAATGCCGAGTAGAAACCGGGCGATCAAACTCTTTTGCCCAGCTTCTTTTTTCTTTTGAATTTTTTTTTGACGTTTATCGGTTATTTCTTGGTTCGCCATGCGCTTCATCGAGCTCATCAAACCTCGTCCAACACCTACTGGAATCATCTTTAGAATTTCCTTTTTCCATAATGACGACAAAAGTATATACGCACTAAATGCACAATGCAATATGTGCACCCCTATTGTTAATCGGTAATTCAATAAGTTATCCATGGAATGTGCATCACATATGATATTGATATCGGTTCTAAGGCCAAAAAATGGACAAATTTTTCGCCGAATTTGCATTAGAAACTTTGATTTGATCGTGTACCATCGTGGCCACAGTTAGAGCGGACCTGTTTGCGATGAAGTCGAGTGAATTTAAGAAATGGAGGAAGGGTTGTAACCTTACTCAGGAGCAGGCAGCAAAAAAACTTGGCTTGAAAAAGCGTGCGATCCAGTACTATGAGCAAGGCAAGCGCGACGGCAAAGACTTCAAGATACCAAAGACTACCGAACTTGCTTGCTACGCGATCTCAGTAGGGGTTGTGTCTTACTCGGGTCCACAACCGGCTGAGGACGAGTCTTGAGTAGTTTCTATGGTAGATCCTAAACGATTAATAACCCATCAAGGTTTGAGTTACTAGAAAACTCCAAGAACTACCCCTAAAAATAGTGCCGCCCCAAACCGGTGGCTCTCAACAAAGGCCTGGAAGCATGCTTCGCGTGATCGCGAGCGGGCGATACCATTCTGGCGAACAGTGAGTCCGATGGCGGCCAAGATACCCACCAGCGTGAGCGGGCCGAGATCGGTAAGCCAGAACGCGTAGCCGAATGCGCCCAGAGCGGCTATCTGTGAACACCCGACTGCGGGCAAGTCGTAGCGGCCGAACATAATTGCGGTAGATTTCACACCGATCAAGAGATCGTCGTCGCGGTCAACCATCGCGTAGAGTGTGTCATAGGCCAGTGTCCAGGCGACATTACCCAGGAAGAGGGCCCACACGATTCTGTCAAGCGGTCGGTCGTAAGCAGCAAACGCCATCGGTATCGCCATCGAAAACGCGAGGCCCAAGCCGATCTGTGGCCAGAATGTGACCCGCTTGAGCCACGGATAAATGACAGCAAAAACAAGCGCGACAAACGACAGCTTGATTGTCTCTATGTTGGTCATAATGACCAGCCCGAGGCACACCGAAAAGAGCACGATCGCCAGGATGACTGCGTTTTTGACCGACAGGTTCCCGCTCGTGATCGGCCGCGAACGGGTCCGCTTGACGTGCTTATCGAATTTCCTGTCGGTCAGGTCGTTCACCACACAACCGGCGCTGCGTGCGATAATCACGCCGAGGGTGAAGATCAACCATATGTCGAGCCTGAACTCGCCCGCAGCATGTCCTGCTATGGTGAGTGCGATCCAGGTTGGCCACAGGAGCACTATCCACCCGATCGGTCGGTCTAGTCGGGTTACCTGGATCCAGAACGGAATATGTGAGGCGAGGGTGTGAATGCTAGACATGTGCGAAGTGTTCCTCATGTCCGATCCATCTTTCAATCAATTGTTGACGGATGTCTGTGTGCCCTAGGCGGATTACTTCTGCGAGCTCAGCGATCTCGTCGAGTAGGTCCGCGTGCTCCGCTAGGTCCGCGACCCGGAAAGAGAGCTCACCGGTCTGCCGCGTGCCGGTCACATCACCTGGGCCCCGGAGCCTGAGGTCGGCTTCAGCAAGCACAAAGCCGTCATTGGTATCTTTAACGAGATTCAGCCGGTCCCTAGATTGCCGCGAGATTGCGTCACCAGCGAGCAAAATACAGAAGCTAACCCGTGCACCACGACCAACCCGGCCCCTCAGTTGGTGGAGCTGGGCGAGCCCCAAACGTTCTGGATTTTCGATCACCATAATGTTGGCGTTTGGAACATCGACGCCAACTTCAATCACGGTCGTTGCGACCAATAAATCAAGATTGCCATCTGCAAATGCAGCCATCACCTGAGATTTTTCATCGGCTTTCATTCGGCCGTGGACTAGACCGATCCGTCGATGCGGTAGCTGGAGCCTGAGTTTTTCGGTGCGGCTCTCGGCGGCCTCAGCGACACTTTGTTCGGTTTCCTCGATCAGTGTGCATACCCAATATGCCTGTCCACCGTCATCAAATTGTGCATCAAGGCGACCGGTGATTTCAGATGCTCTGGCTTGGCTTAAAATTCGGGTGTCAACCGGTGTCCGACCCGGCGGTAGCTCATCAATTGTCGAAACATCAAGATCAGCAAAATGCGTCATGGCCAATGTCCGCGGGATTGGTGTTGCCGTCATGATCAGTTGGTGAGGCGTCAGGGTTTGCCCTTTTTCGCGTAATAAGAGCCGTTGCGCCACCCCAAATCGGTGCTGTTCGTCGGTGATCGCCAATCCAAGGTGTTTGAAGACGATCTCATCCTGAAAGAGCGCATGTGTTCCGATGACCATTTGACAGGTCCCATTTTTGAGCTGCTCCAGCATGGTGCGTCTCGGTTGCGTTTTCATGGAGCCGGTGAGCCACCCGATAGCAATGCCAAGCGGACGGAACCATTCTGAAAATTGCACTGCATGCTGTTCTGACAGTAGCTCGGTAGGCGCCATCAACGCGACCTGAAAGCCCGCTTGAATCATAGGCAGAGCGACCAATGCTGCAACCAAGGTCTTTCCCGAGCCAACATCACCTTGCAAGAGCCGCAACATAGGGTGTCCACGCGTCAGGTCTTGATCAATTTCGTTCAGGACACGCTGTTGGGCTAGGGTTAAGTGAAACGGTAATTGCTCGAGTAATACCGTTCGCGTTTCCATGGCCATTGTTTTCAGTTGAGGGGCTTGGAAACGACCGTAGTCATCTCGGCGTGTCAGCAAAAACAATCGATGAGCGAGGAGTTCTTCAAATGCCAACCGTTCAATAAATGGACTGGGAGGAAGCCCTTTTGCTGGCTGATGAAGTGCGATGAGGGCATCCCAAAGTGCCGGTCGGTGGCTTGTATGTGTTGTGCCTAAAAGTTCCTCAAGTGCGAAAAAATCAGGGCCTTTGGCGAGTGCTTGGCGGATGATATCTCGTAGTTTGGGTTGCGATAGACCGTCTGTCGTTGGATAGATGGGCGTTAGCGTGTCATCCAATGGGGGCGGATCGCCCTTGAAGACAGCGATTTCTGGATGAATGAACTCAGTCACACCCTGATGAATTCGTGGCTCTCCAAAAATCCGCACAGAATCAGCATTTTTAAGCGTAGTCAGGTAAGCTCGTGAAAAGTGAAACAGCCGGATTCGAGCAGCGCCGCTGATATCTTCAAAGGTGAGGACTGCCTGTATGCGCCGACCAGGAATCACAGACTGAGAGGTAATTTCGCCTTCAAGTAATTGTGGAATTCCGGGTTTGAGGTTCGCCACTTCAACGCGAGTCGTTCGGTCTTCATAGCGCGCTGGTAGATGAAATAAAAGATCTCGAAAAGAATACAGCCCGAGCCGGTTGAGTACGTGCTCAACTTTTGGGCCGACGCCTGTGAGACTTTGTAGTTCGCTAGGCTGCCTGGTGTTTGCCATTGAGCTGAGGGCCGACCTGTTTTCTGATGACATCAATCAATAGATCGATTGCCTCGGTTCTTGGGAATTGTTTTCTCCAAGCGATGGCCACGGTGCGTGATGGTTCAGGTTTCGAGAATGGCTTGGTTTTCAGATAGCCAGGTGCGTAGTTTTCGAGTCCCGCCGCTGAGGCAGGCAGGACGGTGACGCCTAACCCTGAGGCGACCATGTGGCGTAAGGTTTCAAGGGAGCTTCCCTCAGCAACCACATTGTTCTGGTTGTATGAAGATCTCGATAATGCTGGGCATGCGTCGATGACCTGATCCCGGAAACAATGGCCTTCCCCCAACAGCAGCACGTTTTCTGTATGCAACTGTTTGGGCGGAATACTTGGCTCTTTGGTCCACGGATGGTTTTCTGGTAACAAGACTTCAAAAGGTTCAGTATACAGGTGGCGAACCTCCACATCAGGTTCGGTAAATGGCAATGCAATGATAATGGCATCAAGCTGACCTTTCTTCAGCATCTGTCGAAGTATCCCAGTGAAGCTCTCCTCAATATATAACTTCATCCGAGGTTCTGCTGTCTTGAGCGCTGGCAATAGAGTCGGGAATAGGTAGGGACCGATGGTGTAAATCGCACCGATGCGCAACGGGGTCAAGAACGGGTCTTTGACGTGGTCAGATAACTCTTTAAATGAATCCACTTCCCGCAGAATGCTGCGAGCCTTTTCCACTAACTGCTCAGCTACTGCGGTGAGGTGAACACCCGTTTTACTGCGTTCGAACAGGGTGACACCGAGTTCATCTTCTAGTCGCTTCACGCCGATGGACAAGGTAGGCTGACTGACGAAACATTTGGACGCCGCGCGACCGAAATGTTTCTCGTCGGCGACGGCGATGATGTAGCGAAGTTCTGTGAGGGTCATTGTTGTGTCTAATCCTTGGGATATCGTCATCCTAGGCTGTGGTCAGTTAGGTGGCAACCTGAAAACAGCTCTTGAGGCAGAAAAAATTCATGTATTGGGCGTCCGAAGAACACCGGTTCCAGACGATTCAACGTTTATCAGCCTTGATTTAGATGTTGCCGATGATTGGGAGCAGTTCGCCCAAGTAAAGCTAGCTCAAAATGCGGTCATTGTTGCTATTGTGACTCCGGATGCTCGAACGGAAGATGCATATCGACAACGTTATGTGGGTGTTTCTGAGAGACTTCGCCAGTTTGTCTCTGTGCCTAATCGGGAGCATCCAGTGATTTGGGTCAGCTCAACCGCTGTCTTTGGCCAGTATCAATTCGGCGTCTTGGATGAATTTGTCCAAGCTGAGCCTGATAATTGGCGAGGTCGCTGTCTTCGCGAAGCTGAGCAAAATATTGAGCGGATCCAAGCGGCGACAGTGATTCGGTTTACGGGGCTCTATAACGCGCGAAGTTTGGGACGACTTCAAGACCAACGATTTAGGGAACAATTGAATTCAAAGGCCGTATCGAACCGAATACATCGGGAGGATGCGGTCTCTTGGCTATACGCACTGACATGTGATTATTTGCAAAAAACGCCAGTTCCGTCATTGATTCATGGTGTTGATATGGGGTCAGCGTTTTACCAACAGATTTACGATTTTCTTGATGGTGTGTCGTCGGCTATCGAGCCGGCGACCACCGGACGAATTGTGAATTCGCGTTACCGAGATCGGATGCCTGCACTTCAATATCCGACCTGTGAAGCGATCGTTAACTCACCATAATGCCATCCACCTCAACGCGCGCGCCTTTTGGTAATTCAGCAACTCCAATGGCTGCACGTGCGGGATAGGGCGCTTCGAACAACTCTTCCATAATTTGATTGACCATAGGAAAGTGGCTCAGGTCGGTGAGGAAGACATTGACCTTCGCGAGGTGACTTAGACTACCACCAGCTGCCTTACAAACTGCTGCCAAGTTGGTGAATGCTTGACGGACCTCAGCGTCAATGTCTCCTTCAACTAATACCATTGTGTCTGGTAAGAGTGGGATCTGACCAGATAGGTAGGTTGTTTGTCCAACTTTTACCGCTTGAGAATAGATTCCGATTGCAGCAGGGGCATTCGCGGTTGCAATAAAGCTTTTGTTCATAGTTAGGCCCGTATCCGTGAGATTTTTGTAGCCGACTTAATCCGACGAACATGACGGACAACATTCGCTAGATGTTGCCGGTCACGAACGCCAACCTCGAGAACAATCACACTGGTTTTCGCATCACGCTCTTCACGATTTATTCGGTCTATCGCAGCATCGGCATCTGACACAGCAGATGCGATATTGGCAATAATGCCTGGTTCCGCCTCTACGATTATTTTTAAAGCGGTATAGAACTCGCCATTGAGATCATCATCCCATGTGAGAAAAACACATTTTTCCGGTTTGTCGCGAATTTCTGAGACGTTATGACAGGTTTCATGATGGACCACCATGCCACGGCCTCTCGAAATATGGCCGACGATTGGATCCCCAGGAATTGGTCGACAACATTTCGCATAGCTCGTCAAAAGCCCTTCGGAGCCTTTGATTGCCAGTGGCCGCGCTTCGCTTGTTTGTGAGAGTTTCGCAGGTTCGGCATCTGCATTGGGGGCGAGGCGTCTAGCGACTGAATATGCGACACGATTTCCTAGACCAATGTCTTCAAGGATATCGTCAAATTCAGTCAGTTCAGCCTCTCTAACCAGTTGAAGTCGTTGCTCGTCGGTGACTTGTTCGAAGCTAAAACAAAGATTTGCTAGAGCACGACTCAGGAGTCGTTGTCCCAGATTGACGGATTCCGAACGTTGTTGGTTTTTTAAAAAATGTCGAATTGCGGAGCGCGCCTTTCCCGTTACCACAAAAGATAACCAAGCCAGATTGGGTTTGGCGTGCTTGGCGGTGACAACCTCGACCGTCTGGCCTGATTGGAGAACCGTTGAAAGTGGTGCTAGTGCTTTATCGATTCGGCAGGCGACGCATTGATTGCCAACGTCGGTATGCACCGCGTAAGCAAAATCCACTGCTGTTGCCCCGGTCGGTAACTCCATAATTTTGCCTTTCGGGGTAAAAATATAAATATCGTCTGGGAATAAATCGATTTTAACGTTTTCGATAAATTCGAGTGAATTACCGGCTCGCTGCTGGATCTCTAATAAACCTTTCACCCATCGATTGGTTCGTTGGACCGCAGCTGTGTCGTCTGACCCCGCTTTGTAGAGCCAGTGAGCAGCAATACCGCCAGATGCCATAGCATCCATTTCAGATGTCCGAATTTGAATTTCGATCGGTACACCATGCATCCCAAACAGCGTTGTGTGCAGACTTTGGTAACCGTTTGCTTTCGGGATTGCGATGTAGTCTTTGAAGCGACCAGGGCGGGGTTTATATAAATTATGTACAATGCCAAGAGTACGATAACAATCATCGACGGAATCCGTCACAATTCTGAATGCATAAACATCCATGATGTCAGAGAACGATTTACTTTGATCACGCATCTTTCGATAGATGCTGTTTGCTGCTTTTTCTCGACCCTCGATGCGCGCTTTGATCGCACTGTTTTCAAGCGCGCCTTCGAGTGACTCAAGGATCTCGGACACAATTTTTTTACGGTTGCCTGAGACATTTTGTACAGCTCGCTCGATTCGCTCGATCCGCATCGGATACATCGCGCGGTAGGCAAGCTCATGCAGTTCACTTCGGAGTTCGTACATACCGAGACGATTGGCAATAGGGCTATAGATATCAAGGGTTTCGCGTGCGATTCGACGACGTTTTTCGGGATTTAACGACCCAATCGTACGCATGTTGTGAAGCCGGTCCGCGAGTTTCACAATGATTACACGGATGTCACGAGCCATCGCGAGCGTCATTTTTTGAAAGTTTTCTGCCTGAGCCTCGGCGCGAGTCTCGAAGCTGATGTGGGTGAGCTTACTGACGCCATCGACTAACTCAGCAACTGCTTCTCCAAACTGTGATTGCAATGCATCTTTGGCGATTCCTGTGTCTTCAATCACATCATGTAGCATCGCCGCCATGAGGCTTTGATGATCCATACGCATGTCCGCGAGAATTTCCGCAACTTGTAGTGGATGAATAATATAAGGATCGCCAGATCGGCGTTTTTGCCCGTCGTGTGCTTGTTCGGAATAAAGATATGCGCGTCTGACCTGACGGACTTCATCGTCCTCTAGATATCGGGTCAAACGGCTACATAAGCCGTCAATTGTTTCGACGGCGGCGTTCATGATTTAGAAATCGTTATCGAACACTGGCTGACGCGGCTCGAAACGTGCGCGAGCCATCTCAAGCTCAGCTTCAGTCTTTGCATCCTCGGCGTCGAGTGCTTCACGATTAATGAGCCCTTCCGCGATCTCGCGTAATGCTATGACCGTCGGCTTGTCATTTTCTTCCGCTACTAGTGGGTCCTTGCCGCCTGTAGACAACTGGCGCGCACGTCGCGTGCCTAGCATTACAAGTTCAAAACGATTCTCGACATTTTCGAGACAATCTTCGACAGTCACTCGAGCCATGGTTCATTAATCCTCAATAAAATCTAATTAATATAATAAGCAATTTATCGTTGTCCGAGAAGTTTTTCTAGAAATTTCGGGTGTTTAGACTGAATTTGGGCGTAGCGCTGTCGGTGGCTTAGGATAATAGACTGAAGTTGTTTAAGCGCGATTTCGAAATCGTCATTGATCACCCAGTAATCGAAATATGGCGCTTGCGCTATGGTCTCATCAGCTTCTGCCATTCGCACATCGATAATTGCCGCATCATCTTGTCGTCGACCGATCAGACGTTCCCGAAGAGCTTGGCGAGTGGGTGGAAGAATAAAAATAGAGACCGCCTTTGACGCCATGTTGCGAACTTGCGCTGCGCCCTGCCAGTCAATTTCTAAGATTACGTCTACTCCCGAGGCGAGCTGGGCTTCGACAGCTTGTTTCGATGTACCGTAAAAATTTCCGAAGACCTGTGCGTGCTCAAATAGAGCACCGGATGCAATTAAACGCTCGAACTCTGATTGTTGAACGAAGTGGTAGTCACGACCATCGACATCATTTGGGCGTGGGCTTCGAGTGGTATGAGATACGCTGACAGCCAAATCTCCGACGCGCGCGAGGGTCGCAGCAACGAGACTGGTTTTGCCAGCACCGGATGGCGCTGATATGACAAATAGCTGGCCCTGCGACATGAAAGATCCGTTTGAGACAGTCATAATGCGATTCGATATTTAAAGCTTAGTTCAAATAGAGAGGTTCCGCCATGCGACCAAGTGGCCGCGCATTCGATGCATTGCGTCCTATTTCCTTCAAACGTCGATTTACACGCCATGCGGCGGGTTCAGTTTTGGTCGAATTTGGTGATACTCGCGTTTTGTGTACAGCATCTGTGCATGAGCAAGTGCCACGCTGGATGAAGGGTAGAGGCCAAGGTTGGATTACCGCTGAGTACGGTATGTTACCGGGGTCAACGCATACTCGCTCTGATCGGGAGGCGGCGCGCGGCAAACAATCAGGTCGAACCCAAGAGATTCAGCGTCTGATTGGTCGATCGCTACGGGCTGCGGTTAATTTGCAGAAGTTGGGCGAGCGCCAAATCACGGTTGATTGTGATGTTTTACAAGCCGATGGTGGAACGCGAACAGCATCGATCACTGGAGGCATGGTTGCTTTGGTTGATGCGATCAACGGTTTGCAACGCCTTGGAATTCTATCTGAGGATCCCTTGATCAATTTTGTTGCCGCTATCTCTGTCGGTATTTATCAAGGTCAGCCGGTACTGGATCTCGACTATCTCGAGGACTCGAGTGCCGATTCAGATTTGAACTTGGTGATGGCTGAGGGTTCAAAACTGATTGAACTCCAAGGGACAGCAGAAGCGGCTCCGTTCAGCCGTGACGAATTGAAAGCCCTATTGGATTTGGGGGAGACTGGGATCGCGCAGCTGATCGATGCGCAGAAGGCAGTATTGGTAGCAGGTTAATCGTCTTCCTCATCGCTGACTGAAACGTCGTAATCGACGATCAACGGGACTCGGTCGTCGAAACGTCGCTTTGACACGTAACCTGCAGCCAGGACACGCCGCGAAATCTCAAGCGACGTTAACTGAAGATCTGTTCGCCATGCACCAGGACTTGGCATGTCGAACACCTCAGGCCCCGGAAACCAACTGTATGCTGGTTCATTGGCAAAGACTTCGCGAAATGCATCAACATAGCCGATATCATTGAGAAGCGTGTCGATCCAATGCCGATCTTCTTTTGTAAATCCGGGCGATTCATTGTGTTGATGCCACTCTTCAAGATCGATGGTGCGAGCGGCCACACCAAAATCACCACAGAAGATAAAATGACGTCTTTTTTTTCGGATTTTCCGCATCCATGTCTCGAGTGACTCCAGAAAGGCAGCGCGTAATCCTCGGGAGTCCGCAGTCGGTGATGGCGGTAGAACAGACACAACGCTGATGTGTTCAAAGTCGGCTTGGATATACCGTCCGTCTCGATCTAGATCGTATGAGCCCAAGCCTCGCATCACCGCTTTAGGCGTATGACGTGTGAAAATCGCAACACCACCCGTATCTTCGTCTTCACCCTCAAAATAAAATGTGTCAAATCCCTCGGGATAGAAGCGAGAGTCGCCCGTGACCTTATATTCACGCACACGAATGTCTTGTAGGCAGATGATGTCTGCATCTTTACTTGCCATCCATTCAATGAGGCCCTGTTTAACAGCCGAAATTAAACCATTGCATCGTAGGCTGATTACGCGCATCAAAAGATTTTATGTCCCTGAAGTGAGTGACCAGATGAACTGGTGTACTATTTTTAATCGATGATTGTAATGCTAGACGCGTCCTATGTCCCCATACAAGCGTTCCTTTTTGGAATTAGCCCTTGATGCCAACGCTCTAAAGTTTGGCGAGTTTGCGCTTAAGTCAGGCCGGGTGAGCCCTTATTTCTTTAATGCATCAGCATTTTCCAGTGGACTTCAATTACAAATCCTAGGTCGATGTTATCGTGACGCCATTGCCGAACATGGTGTTGAGTTTGATGGACTATTTGGTCCTGCATATAAAGGAATACCGCTTGCAAGCTCAGTTGCGGTTGCCTTCGCGGATCGAGGAATGGATTACCCGGTGTCATTCAACCGAAAGGAAATAAAGGATCACGGTGAAGGTGGGATCCTGCTTGGCGCGCCACTGAATGGGCGAATTTTGGCAATTGATGATGTGGTAACAGCAGGAACGGCCGTACGAGAGTCGGTCAGTTTTATCGCAAATCACGGTGCGAGTTTGTGTGCGTTTTGTGTCGCAGTTGATCGGCAGGAGCGGGGCCGAGAGGGTACCGGATCTGCGCTTGCTGAGCTCTCCGAAACCTTCCAATTGGCCCCGATTTCAATTGTGACTCTCGATGACATTTTGGCGTTTGCCACGGACGACACGCGGGTTGCAGATGACGTCGCACGGCGTATTGAAGCATATCGAGCCCAATACGGGGCGCTGTGATCTAACCACGCTTTCTCAAAATTTGTGTGCCGACACCTTGGTCGGTGAAGATCTCCAAAAGCACTGAATGTGGAACACGGCCATCAACAATATGCGCACTATTGACGCCGGCGTTGACCGCGGAAAGGGCACAGCTGACCTTAGGTAACATACCACCAGCGATTGTTCGGTCATCGATGAGTGCGTTGACCTCGTCTGCAACAAGCCCTGTTACAACTTCACCCTGTTTGTCCAAGACGCCTGCGGTATTGGTCAGTAGCATCAGTTTCTCTGCTTTCAGTACCTCGGCCAGTTTGCCCGCAACAAGGTCAGCGTTGATGTTGTATGACTCACCGTGTTCGCCGACGCCAATTGGCGCTACCACCGGAATCACGTCGCTTTCTGTCAACATTGTCAGTACGCGTGTATCGATGGATTCAACTTGACCAACATGTCCGATGTCAATGATTTCAGGGGCTTCGAGCTCAGGACTTTTCCGTTCAATTTTCAATTGTTTGGCACGGACGAATTGACCATCTTTCCCGGTCAGTCCTATGGCGCGTCCCCCTGCCAGATTGAGAAGGCTGACTATCTCCTTATTGACGAGTCCACCAAGCACCATTTCAACAACATCCATGGTTTCTTCGGTTGTGACTCGCATGCCGTCAATGAATTTCGATTCTATATTAAGCCGTTCCAACAACTCGCCAATTTGTGGTCCACCACCATGCACGACGATGGGACGCACTCCGACCGCTTGCATCAAGACGATGTCTCTTGCAAACGATGCTTTTAGGTCTTCATCAGTCATTGCGTTTCCGCCGTATTTGACAACAATCGTGCGTCCGGCGAATTTTTGGATGTATGGAAGAGCCTCTGATAGGACCTGAGCAACTTCAGTGGCGCGAGCCAGGCTTAGCATAGTGATTCAAGCTCCAATGTCGGTTCTGCCTTTTTTAACGCATTGAGCATTGTACTCTGGATTGTTTCCAGTGCTTCAGTTGATTCAGCTTCAAACCGTAAAACAAGATTTGGGGTCGTATTGGAGCAGCGAATCAGTCCCCAACCGGACTCGAGATCAACTCGGACACCGTCAATAGTCGAAAGTGGCAAGCCCTCTGCTTGGATAATTGAAGCAACACGCTCAACGATGGCAAATTTTTCGGTGTCGGGAACTTCAATATTCAGCTCAGGAGTCGAGACATCGTTTGGAATTGTGTCAAACAAGACAGAAACGGGTCGATTTGATTTTGCAAAAATTTCCAATAGGCGTGCGGCTGTGTAGAGTCCATCGTCGAATCCAAACCAGCGTTCCTTAAAAAAAATGTGACCGCTCATTTCACCCGCTAGTAAAGCACCTGTTTCTTTCATTTTCGCTTTAACAAGGCTGTGACCTGTCTTCCACATGAGTGCTTCGCCACCAGCCTGTTCAATGACGGGACCTAAATGTCGGCTGCATTTGACGTCATAGATGATGGTAGCGCCGGCATTTCGGCTGAGTACGTCTTTAGAAAGGAGCATCATCAGACGGTCCGCAAAAATCGATTCGCCATGTTCAGTTATCACCCCGACACGGTCACCATCACCATCAAATGCGAGGCCAACATCACAACCCTGTGTTTTCACCGCCGTGATCACGTCCACCAAGTTTTTCGGTTTGGATGGATCCGGATGATGGTTTGGGAAGGTTCCATCAATATCAACATAAAGCGGAATCAAGTCACAGCCAAGTTGTTTGAATAATGCTTCAGCACAGACGCCTGCAACACCATTACCGCAATCAATCGCGATTTTAAGCGGTTTCTTCAATTGAACGTCGCCGGTGATTTTTTTTAGGTAGGGTGTCAGCGCATCGGCCTCTGAAATTGATCCTTGGCCCACGACTAAACTGTCTGACTCGATGGCGCCATAAAGACCGGTAATATCGTCGCCATAAAGCGTATGCCCGCCAATCATCATTTTAAAGCCGTTGTAGGCTGGTGGGTTATGGCTTCCCGTTACCATGACACCAGATCCCGTGCCCAATGTCAGAGCTGCAAAGTAGAGCACTGGCGTTGGGACCATGCCAACATCGATGACATCAACACCGGCGTGAATCAAGCCCAGGTTGAGTGCACCCTGAAGGTCTGGACCGGATAATCGACCATCGCGCGCAGTGACGACCGTTGATTGTCCTTGCTGTTTCGCATAAGTCCCAATTGCTTGACCAAGGGCGCTAACCACATCGCGATTAAGTTGATCGGGGTAGGTGCCTCGGACATCGTAGGCGCGAAAAATCGTTGAAGTTATTGCATCCATTAATGCGTCCCCGTGTGGCCAAAACCGCCTTCACCACGCTCCGATACGTCAAAATCGTCTACTTCGACAAAATTTGGTTTCACGACTGGGGTAATGATTAGCTGTGCAATTCGATCCCCGGGCTCGATTGTCTCAGGCTTGCTACCGCGGTTCCATGCGGAAATCTTGAGTTCGCCCTGGTAGTCGGAGTCGATCAAACCGACCAAATTGCCGAGCACTAGACCTCGGTGGCCAAGTCCACTTCGAGGCAGAATCATTGCGCAAAGGCCCGGATCCTTCAGATGGATTGCAATCCCAGTCCCGATCAGTTTTGTCTCGCCGGGCTGAAGTGTTACCGTTTGATCGAGACATGCGCGCAAATCAACGCCTGCAGAACCTGGTGTGCTAACCTCTGGGAGAGGCCAATCATTGCCAACGCGAGGGTCGAGACGTTTAAATTCCAGGTTCATTTCGAATCCCTTTCGCTAAGAGTGGAGACAGGGTTGCAAAGATTTCTTGAGCTACCTCAGATTTGGTTCCCGGCACAAGCTTTTGATCACTGTCACTGAAAACAATTGTAGCTTCAGTCTCGTCTTGTCCAAAAATCTCGCCACTCGCAACACAATTGGCGATTACCGCATCGAGTGATTTCGTGGTCAGTTTTTGTCGCGCGTGTTCTAGAACACGTTCAGTTTCTGCTGCAAAACCGATGACCAAGCTTGGCCGGTTAGGGCTGGTCGCAACGGAATGGATGATGTCGATATTTTCGGTAAGTATGAGTTGAGACAAATCGTTTTTCGACTTTTTTAATTTTTGCCTGGAAACAAACGTGGGCCGCATGTCACAAACAGCAGCAGCGCCTACAAATAGATCAACTTCATCAAGAGCGGAGTGCACAGCAGCGTGCATATCGCTAGCTGTTTCAACACCAGCTGGCGCCTCAAGATGCACTGGGCCGGCAATTAAGGTCACTGCAGCGCCAAGACGGTTCGCGACCTCAGCGAGCGCGAACCCCATCTTGCCTGATGAACGATTACTCAAATATCGGACTGGGTCGACAGGTTCGTGAGTAGGACCCGCTGTAATGACAACCCGTCTTGCGGCGAGTGGACCACGATTTAATGTTGCCTCGAGTGTATTTGCGATTTCGAGAGCCTCACTCATCCGTCCTGAGCCAACATCACCGCAGGCTTGGATTCCCGAATCTGGTCCGATGATTTGCGCTTTGCCAAACAGTCGTTCGAGATTTGCCTGTGTCTCTGGATGTTCCCACATCTGTTGATTCATCGCCGGAGCAACCGCCTTTTCACATGTTGCTGCTGCCCAAAGGGTACTCAGTAAATCCGGCGCTTGGCCTCGTGCCAGCAATGCCATTGTGTTGGCAGTACAGGGTGCAACAAGAATGAGATCAGCCCAACGGGCCAACTCAATGTGTCCCATCCCAGCTTCTGCTTTGGGGTCAAGCATCGAAACTTTAACTTCTCGGCCGGTCAACGATTGAAACGTTAATGCGCTGACGAACGCGGTGGCAGTTTTAGTCATGACAACCTGCACTACTGCCCCGCGACGACCAAGTTCCCGGGCGAGCTCGCAGGCTTTGTAACACGCGATTCCGCCTGTAACGCCAAGCACAATGTGTTTGTTTTGAAACCAGGATATTTGCGTCACGGACGTTTCCTTGTTCTTAAGTCATCAATTTTATCATGAGTGATGGAATCAGCCGATGCCGAAATAAACGATTAATCGGCTCTTGTATGTTATTTCCAGCGACGGTATCCTTCGCGTCCATTTTTTATAGTCGGCGTAGCCAGAGGCGGATCAAGTTATGTCAAAAGTGTGCCAAGTAACAGGCAAGGGTCCTGCGACCGGCAACAATGTGTCGCATTCGAACATCAAGACGAAGCGTCGTTTCCTTCCGAACCTGCATTGGCATCGGTTCTGGGTTGATTCTGAGAAGCGTTTCGTTCGCCTTCGTGTGTCAACAAAGGGAATGCGCATTATCGATAAACTGGGGATTGACGTCGTTTTGGCAGATATCCGCTCACGTGGCAAAAAGGTGTAAACCATGCGTGACAAAATTAAATTAGTATCATCCGCTGGAACCGGTCATTACTACACGACCGACAAAAACAAGCGGAATACTCCCGATAAACTTGAATTCAAAAAGTATGATCCCGTTGTTCGTAAGCACGTGACGTACAAGGAAGCTAAAATTAAGTAGCGGCTGATGCCTGAGCTTCCAGAAGTCGAGATAACGGCGCGCGGTATAGCGCCGTTTCTTATTGGGCAACAGTTCACCTCGATTAGAGTCAATCAATCGTCTCTGAGGTGGCCGATCCCACCTGATTTCTCAAAACGTCTTTCGAACGAGAAATGCCTTTCTATTTCGCGCCGCGCGAAATATTTGCTGATTGAAACGGAGCACACTAGCGTCCTATCTCATTTGGGAATGAGTGGTTCATTTCGGTTGGTTGATCCGAAGACTCCGTTGAAGACACATGATCACGTGCAGATTGTAGTTGGTGAGTTGGAACTGCGATATCATGATCCCCGTCGATTTGGGTGTCTTCTCTGGGCGGATTCTGACCGAGCGAAGCAATTGGTTGACTATTTGGGCCCCGAGCCGCTATCGGATGCCTTTGATGGTGATTGGTTATACGCGCAATCAAGACGACGAAGTGTTGCGGTAAAGTCATTCATAATGACCAACACTGTCGTGGTTGGTGTTGGGAATATTTATGCATCTGAGTCTCTGTTCCTGTCTGGTATCCATCCATCAAGAGCTGCTAGTCGGATCTCAAAAGTTCGCTATCGGGTGTTGGCAGCAGAAATAAAAAACGTGTTGGTACGAGCCATTGAATCGGGTGGTACAACACTTCGCGATTTTGTGAATGGCCAGGGCGAACCTGGCTATTTTCAACAAACATTAATGGTATACGGCCGAGTTGGGGAGCGTTGCTACCAATGTGATGGGTCGATTCAAAGTCGGATGATTGGGGGCCGAAATAGCTACTTCTGTGGTCATTGCCAGCGTTAGTGATTGAAGTGATCTTTTAATGCTGTTGCGACAGGCTGAGGGACAAACGCCTCAACCTGACCATCGAGGCGTGCCACCTCTTTGACCAATGTCGACGAAATAAAGCTGTAATGTTCGACTGGCGTTAAGAACAGGCTTTCTAGTTCTGGTGCGAGCTGTTTGTTTAAGTTGGCAAGCTGCAGTTCGTACTCATAGTCCGCGACAGCGCGTAATCCACGCAACAGCACACGAGCACCAACTGCTTGCGCAAAATTGGCAAGCAAGGTGTGAAACCCTCGTACTTCCACATTATCAAGGTGCTCTAGTGACTGTTTTGCCAAACACACCCGCATATCAAGATCAAATAGGGGCGTTTTATGTGTTGATCCGGCGACTCCAACAATCACGCGATCAAAGATGCGCGCCGCGCGTTCAACCACGTGGATGTGTCCGTTTGTGATTGGATCAAATGTTCCCGGATAGATGGCAATAGTCATGATGTTCGTCTCAATAAACGCAGCCAATCAATGCCCGCTTTTAATTCCCTGATGACCTCGAACCCCCGTAGATCCAGGTCCCGATCTCGCTCGTGCTCAATCACGAGACGAGAGTCTGGCTGAACTTTATCGTGAATCCAAGTCAGAAAGTGCTGACTCATCCCATGGTGGAATGGAGGATCCGCAAAGATAATATCGGCTCCTTGAAGTATTTCTTCTACGACTTGAAATACGTCAGCCCGTGTCACTTCCGCCTGAGATGTGAGCTGGAATCGATCAAGATTCTTTTGCAGTTGATCAGCGACTGCTCCATCTTTCTCGATAAATGTGCATTTTGAAGCACCGCGTGATAATGCTTCTAAACCAAGAACGCCACTCCCTGCAAAACAATCGATGACAATGGCGCCAGGCAGTGCCGGCATAAGCCAATTAAAAAGAGTTTCGCGCACTCGATCTGGAGTTGGTCTCAAGCCTTCACGGTCTAATACCTGGATTTTAGAGCGCTTGAATGTTCCGCCGATAATGCGAACACCCGTTTGAGCTTTGCGTTTGTCCATCTCTCTTTTCATTTGCAAATGCTATCATCTCGCCTGAAGATTTTTAGGGTTCCCAATTGCCATGGCATTTGATCCATTTTTACTTATCGGAGTTGTTACATTTATTGCGCTCATCGTTTGGTTTGTGCTCTGGCGGAAGAAAGTAACGCCAGAGCAACCTGTCCAGACACAGCACGTTGCACTAGAGGCGACAAACACTCCCGTCGTTGATGAAGTCGCTGAGTCGGTGAGTTTCTTTAGTGCATTGGCGCGATCACGTTCTCAAATATCAAGCAGCCTCAGAAGTTTGTTTAGCGGCGGTTTCGATGAAGAGATCCGTGAGGATCTTGAAGCGATCCTGCTATCGTCTGATGTAGGTGTCGAGACCACGAACTGGGTTCTGGAGTCGCTTGAAGAGCGCTCGAAGCTGGAAGACGTTTCAGATCCAGAAGGCTTGGTTAAGCTCTTAAAAGAAATCCTGGCATCCACTCTAACTACATCCGAAGTGACAGTGGACGAGCGCGTGAATTCACCGCATGTGATTTTGATGATTGGAGTGAATGGCGTTGGCAAAACGACCACCATTGGTAAGCTCGCTTATCGTTATCAAGCAGATGAGCGTTCGGTGTTACTTGCGGCAGGCGACACATTCCGTGCAGCAGCTGTTGAACAGTTGAAAACCTGGGGTGAGCGAAATGGAGTTCCTGTTATTGCTCAAGACAACGGTGCGGATTCAGCATCGGTTCTTTACGACGCTTGTGAATCAGCGAAAGCCCGAGGGACTGATATTGTTTTGGCGGATACCGCGGGACGGCTTCAAAATAAAGCAAATTTGATGAATGAACTCGAGAAGATAGGTCGGGTGCTTCACAAGCTCGACATTGGGGCGCCGCATGAGGTACTGCTGGTATTGGATGCGGGCACAGGCCAAAATGCAATCAGTCAGGCGCGAGAATTTTCGAAAGCAATTCGGCCGACAGGTTTGGTCCTCACAAAGCTTGATGGTACTGCGAAAGGCGGTATCGTATTTGCGCTTGCTCGCGAGTTTGGTCTCCCAATCCGTTATGTCGGTCTTGGCGAAAAAGCTGAAGATTTGCGTACATTTGATGCGACATCATTCGTAGACGCCATGTTCTCGGAGGCGTCTGAGTGATTGAGTTTGAGAGCGTTGCCAAAGTATTCGATGGACAACGCGAAGCGCTCTCTAATGTGAACTTCCGCCTTGCGCCCGGTGAGATGGCGTTTCTGACAGGTCACTCCGGGGCGGGCAAGTCGACATTACTGCGACTCATCCTCGGTTTTGAGACTGCATCGTCTGGGGTTGTTCGTGTTGCGGGGACCGATTTATCAACATTATCGGGTGAAAAGCTGGCACGTTATCGACGACGTGTTGGTGTAGTCTTCCAGGACCCCAATTTAGAAGATGACTTGTCTGTTTACGATAATGTTGCGTTACCGCTTCGTATTTCTGGATTTAGTGAATCAGAGATACCAAAACGAGTGAAAGCAGCACTGTCTCGAGTTGACTTATCGGACCAAGCGAAGGCGAGGCCACGCGTGCTTTCCGGTGGCCAGCAACAACGTGTCGGTATTGCCAGGGCAATCGTGCATCGACCTGCTCTATTAGTGGCTGATGAGCCAACAGGAAACCTTGATCCAGAGCTTTCGGCACGCGTGATGCGGATGTTTACCCAGTTTCAGCAATTGGGCGTCACAATCTTGGTCGCCACGCACGAACGCGCTGTAGTTGAGTCGTTACCATTTCGACGGTTAGTTATTGAAAGAGGGTCTCTTGTCTCTGATGGGATGGGGGCAAATCGTTGAACCGTTGGATATTGGATCACACGCAGGCTATTGCAGATGCTTGGAAGCGAACGTCGGATCGATTCACGCAGTTTATTGTCTTGGTTTGCCTACTGGGAATTTTGCTTGCAATTCCTGGTTGGCTTGCACAAATATGGATCGGGATGGCCTCGCTGGTGCCAAAAGATGCTGTTCGCAGTGAGGCGATTGTTTTCCTAAAAAAAGATCTCGATGTTGAGGCACGAATTGATTTAGAGCGCCTACTCTCTGAAATGCCATGGGTAGATGAAATCATGTTTGTCCCACGAAGTGCAGCACTTGAACAATTGAGTTCGCAGGATGGTCTAGAATCGATTGCAGAATTGAAGAACAATAATCCACTGCCTGATGCACTTCGGTTGAAATTCACGATGCACGGTGTTGAGGCGAGTGAAAATGAAATTATTGAAAAATTAACGTCGGATCGACGTGTACTCTCTTTACGTTATTACCCCTCCACACGGATTCAATATGCATCACTTGTTGAGATGTTGGGCTTCTTGGGTGTTGGCTTATCATTACTGACGATTATCGGCGTGTTGATGGCTGTTTTCTTGGTTGCAGCGGCTGATGTGGTGGATGATCGTCGACGCATCGAACTGTATACCCTGCTCGGTGCATCTCGACGGTTTATCAAGCGACCGTATCTTTACAGGGCAACAATTCTTGGTGTGTTAGCCGGATTGATTGCATGTCTTGTGATTACCCTATTAAATGAGGTATTGTCCTCGGTTCTCGCATTAAGTTTGAAAGCAATAGATACTCGGCTTTCAAACTTCCCCATGGATGGTCGGATACTGATTGGTGTTGCATCGATTGCAGTGTTTACCAGTTGGGTTGGTGCAGAGCGCGCTGTCAGTCGACGATTGAAGGCCCTTCATTGATGACAAAAAGGACTCAATAGCATTCGATTTCCAGCGCATTGGAACTAAAATTGAATCACGCTCTCGATATACTAAGACTAAAGGTTAAACAAGGATGTCAGCAAAGTTAAAATGAATGCGCTAGCTGAAACGAGGTGTTTTGTGCCGAAAAAATCAAATTTACCTGTCGAAGTATTACTTCCAGGCGGTCAGATCGAGGCCTACATTCAGTCTGTCAGCCAAATTCCGATTTTGACCGCGGAAGAGGAAAAAGAAATTGCCGATCGCTTGTATTACGACAACGATCTTGACGCGGCTCGTTCTTTAGTTATGTCACATTTGCGTTTTGTTGTGCACATCGCGCGTAGTTATTCTGGTTATGGGTTGCCGCAGGCGGATCTAATTCAAGAAGGCAATGTAGGCCTGATGAAAGCGGTGAAGCGTTTTAATCCTGAAATGGGTGTTCGCTTGGTGTCGTTCGCTGTGCATTGGATCAAAGCGGAGATGCACGAATATATCCTGAAAAATTGGCGGATTGTTAAAGTTGCGACGACTAAAGCCCAGCGCAAGATGTTCTTCAACTTAAGAAGCGCCAAGAAAAAACTGGCTTGGTTTACTGCAGAAGAAGTAAAAAATGTTGCAAACGACTTGGGCGTCAGCGAAGACGTTGTTCGTCAGATGGAGGGCCGACTTGCTGCGCAAGATATGGCGTTTGATGGCTACTCAGATGACGATGATGATCTCTCTCTAGCGCCGGCACACTACCTCGAAGCGTCGGATGCGGATCCCGCCCACATATTAGAAAAACAGAACTGGACGCAAGATTCCACTGATCGTTTGTATTCTGCTTTGTCTGCCTTAGATGATCGGAGTAAAGATATTTTGGCGAGTCGTTGGCTGTCGGATGAAAAAGCAACGCTTCATGAGCTTGCTGGTAAGTATAATGTCTCTGCGGAGCGAATTCGTCAGCTTGAGAAGAATGCGATGAAGAAGGTTAAAATAGCGCTTGTGGCTTGATGGACGGACGCGTTTTTTTCGAGAAAGGTCGCTTACGCGGCCTTTTTTATTAAAGGAATGAGCATGCAAATATCAGTGAATGGCGAGACTGAAAGAATCGAGCCTCAAAGTCTTGAGAGGTATCTGTCCAACAAGTCATTACTGGGTCATCGAATTGCCGTTGAGCGAAATGGCGATATTGTCCCAAAATCGCAATTTTCTGATGTCATATTAGAGGATGGTGACGTACTCGAGATTGTGCATGCCGTCGGAGGAGGTTGAGTGACAGACACAATTCAAGTGGGCTCATATGCACTGAAATCTAGACTTCTTGTAGGCACTGGAAAATATCATAATTTGGATGAAACCGGTCGCGCGATTGAGGCAAGTGGTGCTGATGTCGTGACAATGGCCGTGCGCCGAACAAATCTAGGCCAAAATCCAAATGAACCAAACCTCCTGCATGTAATCTCTCCTGATCGCTATACTTTGTTACCGAACACTGCAGGGTGTCATACGGCTGATGCTGCGGTTCGGACTTGCCGGCTTGCACGGGAGTTACTGGATGGCCACAACCTGGTAAAACTGGAAGTCATCTCAAAGTCCCGAACACTGTATCCGGATGTGGTCGAGACATTGAGTGCCGCCCGCACGCTCGTTGATGATGGCTTTGAGGTCATGGTATATACCTCCGACGACCCTTTAATCGCAATTGAGCTTGAAGCAATCGGTTGTGTTGCTGTGATGCCACTGGGTGCGCCGATTGGTTCAGGCCTTGGATTGCAAAATCCCTACAATATTCGGGAAATTCTCGATCATCTGAAAGTGCCTGTGATCGTTGATGCCGGTGTTGGTACCGCTTCGGACGCGACGGTTGCAATGGAGCTCGGCTGTGAAGGTGTTTTGATGAATACCGCAATTGCCGAAGCCAAAGATCCAATCAAAATGGCTTGCGCAATGAGACTTGCCGTTGAAAGTGGACGTCTCGCTTATGAGGCAGGACGGATTCCAAGAAAACGTTATGCAGGTGCTTCAAGCCCTGAGACTGGTTTGATTGAATGATCGATGAAACGAAGAAACGAACGATTCGGAGCTTTGTGTTGCGCACAGGTCGGATGACAAAAGCGCAAGATGAGGCCTATCGGACTCTATGGACTGAGTATGGGCTCGTTTGTCAACATCGGCGACTTGATCTTCAAGAGACATTTGGTCGGGACGCCCCAGTCGTGTTTGAAGTCGGCTTTGGCATGGGGGATTCATTGTTAAGCCAAGCGCTGAACGAACCCGATCGTGATTTTGTAGGTGTCGAGGTCCATAAGCCGGGTGTGGGGCGCTTGATGAATGAGGCGAAAAAAGCAGGCATCACGAATCTTCGTGTCATCTGCGAAGATGCGGTTGAAGTTTTATCGGACGGATTAGGGCCTCAGTCCCTTGAAGGTGTGCAAATTTATTTTCCGGATCCATGGCATAAAAAGCGTCATCACAAACGACGTATCGTGCAGATCAAATTGATCAACCTGCTCACGCATAGCGTGCGCCTGGGTGGATTTTGTCATTTGGCAACCGATTGGGCTCCGTATGCTGAGTGGATAGTTGAAATGTTTAGCCAAACTGTTGCCTGGCATAATACTTCTGAAAATGGAAATTTTGTCCCACGGCCTGCGCGTCGGCCGATTACCAAATTCGAAACACGTGGTGAGCGATTGGGTCACAAGGTCTTTGATCTCGTCTACGAGCGAAAGGCCTCAGATTAGCATTTCTAAAATACGATTGAGGTAGCGCCAGCCAAGTTCGGATGCTTGAAAACGCCTGGGTTTTAGCAGATGCAGTCGGTCCGCTTCGGTCAAATGTGCCGCCCGAAATTGAACGGGATCAAGTCCGGTTCTCTCTTGAAAGCACGCATATGAGATTCCTGATTTCAATCGAAGGCCGTTCATCAAACATTCAGCACCTAAATAACCATCTGACAGAGGGTGTTCAGTTGCATGAAAATCACTGCGGGCAAGGTAATTGGATGGCTGTCTCGTCCGTTGCGTGCGTATCGCTCCACGTGCAGTTGTGATTTTTCCGTGGGAGCCAGCGCCGATGCCAAGATAATCGCCGAACTCCCAGTAATTTATATTATGTCTGGCCTCTTCGCCTGGTTTTGCAAACGCAGACACTTCATAGTGCTTAAGGCCCATCGAATCAATTAGCTCCTCTCCAATAGCCTCAGTGATATCCAGAATTTCTTCCTTGGGGAGGTTGGGTGGTTTTGAGTAAAAAGCAGTATTTGATTCGATGGTCAGTTGATACCAAGACAGGTGATCAATTTCGAGATCACGGACCATGTTGAGATCTTCCCGGGCGATGAGCGGTGTCTGACCAGGAGTCCCATGCATGAGGTCAACATTGAGCCGATTGAAGCCAATTACTTTTGCATGCTCGATTATCTTAACAGCTTGGTGTCCGTCATGAATCCGTCCAAGTGCTTTGAGAACGTACTCATTGAAGCTTTGAACACCGATTGACAGCCGATTAATACCTAACTCGCGATAGCCACTAAGGTGACTTAGATCTAAAGTTCCTGGATTTGCTTCGAGAGTGATTTCAGTGTGATCGGAGATTAAATCAAGATCCCTGAGTCGCTGAAAGAGTGGTTCGAGGTGTTGTGGTGGAAAAAGGCTTGGGGTGCCTCCGCCAAAGAACATAGAAACGAAAGGAATTGATCCATAGCGCTCGAGATCAGCATTAAGATCATGAAGTAACGCGCGCCCATATGCGGCGTAGTCAGGATTTGCTTGTTCATGGCTGTTAAAATCACAGTAGGGGCACTTCTCAATGCACCAGGGAATGTGGATGTAGAGCGAGCGAGGTAACGAATTCAACTGAGAAGTGACCTTAGTTCGATTACGGCAAGTCCGCGATGGCTTCGCTGATTCTTCGATTCTGGGTCGAGCTCAGCGGCCGTTTGTTGGAGCCCATCTGGGAGAAAAATGGGATCGTAACCAAATCCATCCTCTCCACGGGGTGAGTCAATAATGTGTCCATACCATCGACCGATGACCACAATCGGATCTGGATCGGTTGCATGACGAACCAAGGCAAGTGCACAAATGTAATGTCCTCGCCGATTCTCACCGGTGAGATCTTTCATCAGATCCAATAGCAGGTTCAGATTCTCTTGGTCTGACGCATTGCTCCCCGCGAAGCGCGCTGAATAGAGCCCAGGAGCATAATCAAGTGCTGGAATCACAAGCCCGGAATCATCAGCTAAAGCTGCGAGTTGCGTGACCGCTGACGCATGGCGTGCTTTTAGCAGTGCGTTCTCGACGAAACTGAGCCCGGTTTCTTCTGGTGACTCGACATGAAGATCACTCTGAGGAATTACGTCAGTTCCAAAACCCGAAAAGAGTTTCGAGAACTCACGAAGCTTTCCTTGGTTGCCACTGGCTAATACCAGTTTGTCATCAGTCCACATAGACTCTTTGCTTGAAGTTGACATCGATCGCTTGGGCATTGATGGGAATGACTTCAAGCGCAATTTGGATTTCTTCTTCGCTACTCACACGCAAGGGCGCGAGGTAGTAGATGGCATCGTCCCCCTCATCAATTTCGCGAAACGTGAGAGTTTGTGTTTGTCCGAGTAGGTTTTTTGAAAATCCGGTAACAGAGGCTGCCACCGCACCCCGTGCTTGTCCATCTGGCTGAATTTTCAACACAACCACGTTGATCAGTGCCTGACGACGACTCCGTTCAAATCCGTATGTCGAAGCAACATCCTGCGTTAAAAATGTTGATGGAAAGGGCTGAATCTGTACTTCAAATCCTTGTTCCCTGACCATTTCAGTGGCGTAAGTACTGACGGTCCAACAGCACAAAAGGGCGATGATCATCTGGCGCATTAGAGCTCCTTGGTGAGTCTGTAGACAGCAACTTCCCCAAAGAGATTGGGCCAAACTGTTCCAAGCCAAGTGCGCTTGCCCGAAAGATTCGACGTATCTTTATCTAGGATCTGAATTCCAAGTGTTTGACAAAGTTCTTCGAAATCCCGGAATGTGGACAGGTGAATATTTGGTGTGTCGTACCATGGATTCGGAAGCTGTGGGTTTACCGGCATATGGCCGGCCAAGCCCAACTGAATACGGTTCCTAATGTAGGCAAAGTTAGGGAAGGTGACGATCGCTTCACGACCAACGCGAAGCATTTCAGACAAAGCCAGGTCCGGCCGTCGAATCGCCTGCAACGTTTGCGTCATAATGACAGTATCAAACTGCTGATCATTGAAGTTTGAGAGACCACGATTCAAGTCTTGTTGGATGACACTGAGGCCCAAATCGAGACAGGTTGCTATTTTATCTGGATCTAATTCCAGACCTAGCGCATGAATCCCATGTGTCTTAACCAATTGAGCGAGTAACCGGCCATCACCACACCCAAGATCGAGAACACGGGCATTATTCGCGATCCAAGCTGGAATGCGGTAAAAATGCGAAATCACGACGCCTCCATTAGATCAGTGTAGACGCGACTCATAAATGCTTTAAACAGTCTTTCATAGGTAGCATCTGGGATGAGGAAGGCATCATGACCATGCGCAGACTCGAGTCGTGCATAGCTGACGGGCTTGCCGGCCTGAATCAACGCATCAACAATTTCCTCAGAACGAGACGGTGAAAAGCGCCAGTCAGTGGTGAACGATAGGACCAGGAACTTACAACGGGTCTCCCTCAGCACTTGAGACAAAGCGATGGATTCATTCAGAGTGGGATCGAAGTAATCGAGCGCACGAGTCATCAATATGTACGTGTTGGCGTCAAAACGGCCGCTGAATTGTTTACCCTGATAGCGAAGATATTGTTCAACAGCGAAGTTGACGCCCTCAGCATCACGATCTTCACGGGGAAGATTTCGGCCAAATTTCTCACCCATCGAGATATCAGACAAATAGGTAATATGTCCGACCATCCTTGCCAATCCAACGCCAGATGCTGGAATAACATCATGGTCGGCATAGTTTCCATCAAAGAAATTCGGATCTCGCATAATTGCTTGTCTTGCTACTTCATTGAACGCGATATTTTGCGCGGTCAGTCGGGGTGCAGCGGCAATAACAGCCGCAGATTCGAGGCGGTCTGGATAGGTGATTGACCACTGTAGCGCCTGCATTCCTCCGAGTGACCCACCAACAATCGCGGCAAATTTGTGAATCCCCAAGTGATCAGCAAGTCGTGCTTGCACATGCACCCAGTCAAGCACTGTGACTTCTGGAAATGCAGGTCCATAGGCTTTGCCGGTTTCAGGATTAATCGACAAAGGACCTGTAGACCCCGAACAACCTCCGATATTATTGAGGCTGACAACAAAAAATCGGTCAGTATCGATACATTTACCTGGACCAATATAGTGATTCCACCATCCAGGCTTAATGGATTCTGATTCGTGATATCCAGCGGCGTGGTGATCACCACTTAAGGCATGACACACTAAAACCGCATTTGATTTGTTTGCGTTTAAATTTCCGTAGGTTTCGACCATCAGATCGTAACGTGGTAACGTCTGACCACGCTCAAGCTTCAGAGGTTTCTCAAAGGGGATCAGTTCGGGGGTGACCACCCCGAGTGATTGCGACATCAACCGATTCCAACAAAGAATTGGGCAGCAGTTTGCGATAATCCCATTGCACGTGCCGGGCCGCGAATCATCATCGCCTCAAGTAGGTTAATCGCGACAAACAGCAGAATCGGCGAGAGATCGAGGCCACCGAGATTAGGGACAATTTTCCGGAATGGTGTAAGAAAGGGTTCCGATAGTTGATAAAGAAGTTCAGCACCGGGGTGGGTTGCATTTGGAGCAAGCCAAGACAGAATGATCATTCCGAGTAACGCATAAAATACTAGATTGATAATGACGCCGAATACCGACAAAACTGACCAAATCATGAGTTGTGCGACACCTGGTGTGCCACCGAGCAATAGCAAACAGAGTCCAGCTCCTACTGCTTGGATGACAATCGCAGCGACCAATATTCCAACATTAAAGGGTCCGACCGTAGGAAGCCCACTGAAGACAGCTATCAGTGGTGCGGTAAATCGATTTACACCTTGGGAAATTGGGTTATAAAAATTGGCCTGTACAAGTTGTAGAAGGAAGCGAATGCACACTAAGGCTACAATGACAGCAATTGCTGTATTGAGAACGTAAAAAATCAAATTTGCTTCCATGAGACTCCCTTAAGTTGATCGCTAGCCTAACGTAATTTTTAAGGTGCGTCTTTGGATAGCTCGCCCGCTCGATCCCGAGCCGCAATCAGAGCGCGATCAACTAAATCCGCGAAGTCACCTTCATTGAATACATTTAATGCCGCTTCTGTGGTTCCACCTGGTGATGTGACTCTTTCCCGCAGCACAGAGGGACCTACATCTGATGCCTCAACCATCCCGGTAGCACCTTTTGCCGTTTGAATTACCAGAGATCTCGCTACTTCGGGGGAAAGACCGAGTCGAATGCCAGTATTAATTAAATTCTCAATCATCAAGAAGAAATACGCCGGGCCAGACCCTGAGACAGCTGTCACCGCGTCGATTATGTCTTCACTGGGTACCCATAACGCTTGCCCACATGCATCAAAGATTTCTTGCACTGCCGTTTTGATGTCATTGCCCAGTGCGCGGTCTGACGCAATTGCGGACATTCCTTCACCAATCAGAGCTGGCGTATTTGGCATCACTCGTACCACTGGATTTTGCGCGTCATTTAATTGACGACGAATATTTTGAATGGTAATGCCCGCTGCAATTGAGATGATCACTTGCGTCGCCTTGAGTGAACCAGCAAGTTTTGTAAGCACGTCATCCATGATCTGCGGTTTTACAGCAAGCACAATAAGATCAGCCTGCGCCATGACTGGAGCATTATCTGCAAAGCTAATGATGCCCATTTCGGCGAGTGCTTTCCTGCAGTCTTGGTTTGGGTCAGAGACGAAAATATCACTGGACGATCGCCCGCTTTTTAACAACCCAGCGATAATTGCTTGGGCCATATTGCCGCCGCCAATCAACCCGATCTGATGGTTCATAATGAATCCTTTGGAGGTCTTGCTCCGAACAATGCAGTTCCGATCCGCACCATGGTGCTTCCTTCGGTTACAGCAAGCTCTAAATCGTTTGTCATTCCCATAGAAAGCGTATCAAAAATCTCTGGTGCCGGGTGAGCTTGTTTCAACTCATCGAAGAGTGCTCTCAGTGTTTGGTGCGACCGCTTTAAGTCCTTTTCGCTCAAGGGATCTGGAATTGACATCAAGCCACGCAGTCTCAAGTTGGGTAGGGCCCAAATCGTTTCAGCCAGACGCTTTAAATCACCCGGGATAACACCTGACTTGGTTTCTGCAAGATCAACGTTGACTTGGATTAAAATATTCAGAGGTTTGCCAATCCGAGCCTCATTGAGGCGGCTGGCTATTTTTTCACGCTCAACTGTATGTACCCAGTCAAATGCAGTTGCAATGATTTTTGTTTTATTGCTCTGAATGTGCCCGATGTAATGCCATTCGATATCAAGATCACTCAGTGAATCGATCTTTTCGACCGCTTCTTGTACGTAGTTTTCCCCAAATTGTCTTTGTCCGAGCCGAAACAGTGTTTCAACATCTGATGCAGGCTTCGTTTTAGACACAGCAAGCAGATGCACTGAGCCGTGTTCTCGGTTAGCCGCACTTTCCGCATGCTGAATAGCAGATTCGATTTGAGAAAACTGATGTGTGAGCTCAGCAATTCGATCCATGGTTAGATTGCGACACGCTGCCCGTTAATCCAACATCCAATGACACATCCGGGTAATGTTTGCCCGAATAATGGGCTATTTGTTCCAGCGCTCAACCAATTACTCTCATTGAAGGCCGTGGAACTATTCGGATCAAAAAGTACGCAGTCTGCTGGATGACCATATTGGACCGAACCTAGTTGTTGTTGGTTAGCTACTCGAGCTGCTTTTGCTGTCATCGCACTGATCGACTGCTCGAATCCGAGCTCGCCGTTTTGATCAAGCTGGAGGAGGAGCTGAATCGCGCCCTCGATCAGGCTCATCCCTTTCTGTGTTTCTGGAAACGGAGCCAATTTGGCGCCCGTCTCATGTGGCGAGTGATCTGACACAATGAGGTCAATTGTTCCATCAGCGACGCCCGCGATCAGCGCCAGACGGTCGTCCTCCGTGCGTAATGGCCGCTCGAGATGAAAATTGGGATCGAGACCTGCCAGCGCTCTCTCTGAATACAGAAGGTGAGCCAACGTGACATCACAAGTAATTTGAAGCCCTTTAGCTTTGGCTTCTCGAATACGTGTGACCGATGCACCAGTCGTGATCCGTGAAAAGTGAGCCGTTACGCCCGTTGCATCAACTAACTCAAGATCAGCAGCAAGGCCGAGGGTTTCCGATAATGGAGAATTGAGCGAAAGCCCGAGTCCTGTGCCGATTTGTCCCGCGTGGGCACAACCTTCAGCGAAGTCGCGTGATTCCGAGTCCAATATCACCTGAATGCCGAGACTCTGCGCATATTTTAGGGCGTTCAATTCGATTTTTCTTGAGCTGAATGGACGATTACCTTGGGCGAGAGCAACGCATCCTGCGTCGATGAGAGCGGCCATCTCGGATATGCGACTCCCTTTGCCGCCTTGGGTGAGCATGGCTGTTGGAAAGACTCTGCAATACCCCGATTCCGCCGCGCGCTCAAGGACCAGCCGAACATCGGCCGGGGAATCAACGACGGGATCGGTGATTGGTGTGGCGACCACAGATGTGACGCCACCTGCGACCGCTGCTCGCGTTTCAGATGCAATAGTGCCTTTGTGCTCAAGACCAGGTTCTCGTAAGTTAATTCTTAGGTCGATTAGGCCGGGAACCAGCCACCCAGATTTCCCATCAATCTCAGCGGCATTCGTCAGTGCAATTGGATCGACGAAGGTGTGTTGATCGATGCCGATCTCTGTTTCGCCATGCAAGGGGCTATCAGGTGAAATGATTCGAACATTCCGAATGATCAGACTCATGAGTGGCCGCCTTGCCGTGTTGACAATGTCATTGCCATGACGGCCATTCGGATAGCGATCCCATTGGTCACCTGATCAAGGATGACCGCTTGAGGTCCGTCGGCTACTTCATTTGCGATCTCTACTCCTCGGTTAATGGGCCCTGGATGCATCACGATTGCATTATCTTTCGCACGCCGGAGACGCGATTCTGTCATTCCGTACAGATTGAAAAACTCTCGTTCACTCGGCAATAACGCGTTGCTCATGCGCTCTTTTTGAAGTCGGAGAAGAACGACCACATCAACTTCGCTTAAACCATCATCAATCTGATGGAAGGTGCGGACACCGAGATGTTCGAGATCGGTGGGAAGCAAAGTGCCGGGCGCAATCGCTCGAATATCTGGACATCCCATGCCTCGGAGACCGTGGACTAGAGATCGCGCGACGCGTGAGTGTTTCAGGTCACCAACAATCGCGATAGATAGATTCGCAGGGTCACCTTTGTGCTTTTGAATTGTCATTAAGTCGAGTAGAGCTTGCGTTGGGTGGGCGTGTGTTCCATCACCCGCGTTAATCACCGCAATATTTGGGGTCACGCGATCTGCGATGAAAAACGGAGCACCGCCAGCGCTATGGCGTACGACGAAGAGATCTGCCTGCATGGCTTCGAGATTTTTCAGCGTATCGAACAGGGTTTCTCCTTTTGATGCTGCGCTAGTTTGGATATCGAGAGTGACAACATCAGCACTTAATCGGTGTGCGGCAATATCAAAGGTTGTTCGAGTTCGCGTTGAATTCTCAAAAAATAGATTAACGACGGTCTTTCCGCGTAATAGTGGAATCTTTTTAACGGGTTGTCCTTGCGAGGACAGAAATGTTTCGGCGGTATCAAGAAGTTCAGTGATCAGAGGTTTTGGAAGGCCTTCGGTCGTCAGGAGATGTTTCAATCGTCCATCTGGTGTGAGCTGGAGCGCGGCTGGACCGTGCATGGCGTTCCTTATTCCGAATTCGGGGTCATGAGCACTAGTGACTCAGGTCCACGCAGTTTACACCGTCCAACCCCCTCTTCGCCAAGGGATTCTCCGAGGAAATTTGGTTCTATTGGTAATTCACGACCGCCACGGTCAAATAAAATTCCGAGATGAATTGTTCCCGGGCGACCATAGTCAAACAGTACATTGAGGGCCGCACGAATAGTTCGCCCTGTAAAAAGCACATCATCAATGAGTAAGATATTCTCGCCGTTCAACTGCTGTGGCATTCGGTCTGTGGTCCCGGAGCGCTTGAGACCACTGGTTTGGAAGTCATCACGATATAGAGAAATATCAAGGGTTGCAGGCTCTGCCCACTGCAAGGCTTCACAAAGACGGGAAGAGATCCAAGTACCGCCGGTGTGGATCCCAACCACTAAAGGGCTGCTCCCAGCATAGCCATCACGGACCTGATCAATCAGATTCTGAAGTGCGGCTTCAGTCGCTTTTTGAGATCTAATCTCACGCATGTTGCTCTCCAAGCCAGCGCTCAAGGATGACGCTTGCTGCCGTTGCGTCCAGTTTTCCATCTCGGCCATTAGCTTTGCTTCTGTAGTTGAGGTGCTCGCGTGCTTCGCGGGTACTTTCATACTCATCAATAAATACGACCTTTACACCAAATCGTCCATGAACGCGTTGGCCGAATTTTTTTGCGCGATCAGCCATGTCACTCATTGTTCCGTCCTGATGGAAAGGCAGTCCGACGACGACTACATCAGGCTTCCATTCAGCCAAGAGTTGTTCTACGGTCTTCCAATGAGGTGTGCCATTCTGAGCCGGTAATGCGGTCAGTGGGCTAGCTGTTTGTGTCAGCGTTTGTCCGGTTGCAACACCGATTCGAGACAGCCCGTAATCAAAGCCGAGCACCAATGGCATTATGCGTGGCCTGCACCTTGTGGCAACTGAACGGGATCGATACCAAGTTGAGCCAGTGCTGCACGTTGTCGATCTGCGGTCGGAATCTGAAAGATCACATCAGCATCCCAAGGTACGTTGATCCATGTGTTTGCGGCCATCTCAGATTCTAGTTGGCCTCCAGACCAACCTGAATATCCCAAAATGAAAATCGCATCGCCTTGATTCAGTGCGTCAATTGCCAGCGGTAACACGTCGGGACTTGACGCGACGAATAGTCCATCGAGTACTTCAACCACATCATCAGTAATTGGGTGGTTGGAAAGGAGGAATCCTCGCTGAGGTTCAACCGGTCCGCCAGTCATGACTGGTATATCGGGGTCAAGCCCCTCTGCAGCATCGAGATTTAACTGCTCAAATATTTCCTGAACTGAGAATTCTGTTGTTTTATTAACAATAAATCCCATGGCGCCTGTTTCACCATGTTCACACATCAGCACCAATGATGAATTAAAAACGCCGTCTTTGAGATCGGGCATTGAAACTAAAAATTGGCCATTGAATTGTGTTTGTCCTGAATCATTGCTCATCACTTGAGTCTCTTTCACAAATGTATTTCCTAGTGTAGCTCACTCATTCAAAAGTGCTTTGAAAAAATTGTGTCCGATTGCAGTACCCGCCTGCGCATCAATTTCGCGAACACAGGTTGGGCTTGTCACGTTGATCTCAGTCAAATGGCCACCAATGACATCGAGTCCCACAAATAACAGCCCGCGATTTGTAAGCGTTGGACCGATTGTGTCAGCGATCTCTCGTTCACGTTCTGATATGCGCATTGCAACTCCTCGTCCGCCAGCAGCGAGGTTACCACGCGTTTCGCCTTGCGATGGGATTCGTGCAAGAACATGCGAGATCGGTTTGCCGTGCAGTACGATAACGCGCCGATCGCCATCGACGATTTCTGGCCGATATTGTTGTGCCATGATAAGCCGTGATTCGCTTGGCGAAAGAGTCTCTAGGGCCACCCCAAGATTTAGACCATCTGCGGTTATCCTGAAAATTCCAGAGCCACCCATACCGTCGAGCGGTTTAAGAATGATGTCCCCTTGTATTTTTTGGAACGTTTGAATTTCTTCATGGTTTGATGAGACGATCGTCTTGGGCATCAAATCGCTGAATTCTGTCGCAAACAGTTTTTCATTACAATTGCGAATAGCTTGTGGGTCATTAACCACCATAACGCCCTGTTTTTTGGCTCGTTCTAAAATGTGAGTGCTATACAAGTATTCGCTGTCAAATGGTGGGTCGACGCGGATGACGATGACATCCAAGGTATTGAGTGATGCTTTGACGGGGTCTCCCAATGCGGCAAAGGTTTCCGAGATCTCATCAGTTACTCTAACTTCTTGCATGATGGCTTTTGCTTCGCCGTGGTCCAGGCAGAGTCCGTTTTTTGGGAGATACACAAGTTCATGGCCCAGTTCCTGTGCAGCGAGCATCAAAGCAAAACTCGTATCCTTATAAGGCTTGATGTGCTCGATTGAATCCATCCAGAATCCAATCCTCTTGATGTGTGTTCCCACGTTTCTTTCCTAGTACTGGCCATATTGCTGTCCGAGCAACGTTAGACCAACAATCGCTGCGGTTTCGGTTCTCAATATTCTGGGGCCAAGTGACATTGGTTTCACCTGCTTTTTTTGCAGTGCATCCATTTCTGCATCACTAAAACCGCCCTCGGGGCCAATCAGTAAGAGCGTCTCATGGTCGGGATTGATCTGCACTGAGTCGGTTTTTGGATGGGCGATAATTGTTTGTTTGGGTAGTGCAAGTTCATGCAGTTGCCGTGGTTTACGAAGCACAGGAAGCCAGTTGTTTTCAGACTGTTCGCAGGCATTCACAAGGATTTCTTGCCAGTGACTCCACTTTTTTTCGAGGCGATCTGCTTTCGGTGGTGAATCTGTAAATTGAGTAATGATTGGCTGAATTGCACTTACCCCAAGCTCAGTTGCTTTTTGTAATGTCCAATCAAAACGATCAGATTTAATTATTGCAAGACCAAGGGTCACGGGAAGTCTGCGATCTGGACTTTCGCTGATCGTCAGGGGTTCGATGGTTGTCTCGCGCTTGCTGATTTCTTTGACGGTTGCCTCGCAGGCGCGCCCATAACCATCAAACAGTAGAATAACCTGGCCCGGTTTTGCGCGTAAAACGCGAGACAGATAGTGATGATTACGCTCAGACAAACAGATCGCATCTGTCGCGTGACTAAGGGTGTCCGCATACAGACGAGGGGTTCTCATAATTAATACTTGTATGTATCTGGCTTAAATGGGCCTTCGACTGATACGCCAATGTACTGCGCCTGATCTTCGGTTAGCTTGGTGATGACACCACCAAAGCCTTCAACCATGCAACGGGCCACTTCTTCATCAAGGTGCTTTGGCAATACTTCAATCTGAATGTTGCCCGCTTTGTCAGCCTCAGGCAACTTTGCAAAGCCACGCTGATACATTTCGATCTGCGCAAGAACTTGGTTGGCAAATGATCCATCCATGATCCGCGAAGGATGGCCAGTGGCGTTGCCTAAATTCACAAGACGGCCTTCTGCGAGTAATAGTAAATAGTCGTCTTGTGCATCTGAGCGGAAGACCTGGTGCACCTGAGGTTTTACCTCTTCCCAACGCCAGTTTTTGCGCATGTAGGCAGTGTCAATTTCATTATCAAAGTGACCAATGTTACAAACGATCGCCCCTTTCTTTACGCACTGAAGCATCGCGCTGTCGCATACATTAATGTTACCTGTTGTCGTCACGAGTACGTCGGTGTCATCTAGGAGTTGCATGTTCATGTCTTCGATTTCCCCTGTTTTCAGGCCATCACGATATGCGCTGACAACTTCAAAGCCATCCATACAGGCCTGCATTGCACAAATCGGATCGGATTCGGTGACCCGAACGATCATGCCCTCCTGACGGAGACTCTGTGCCGATCCCTTGCCTACGTCGCCGTAGCCAATGACGAGCGCACGTTTGCCTGAGAGGAGCATATCCGTGCCACGTTTTAGGGCGTCATTTAGTGAGTGGCGACAGCCGTATTTGTTGTCGTTCTTCGACTTGGTAATAGCATCATTGACGTTAATTGCTGGGATCTTCAGCTCACCGTTGTTCAGCATTTCGACCAAGCGATGGACACCCGTTGTTGTTTCTTCAGTGACCCCATTGATGTGAGCAAGCATTTCTGGATATTTCTTGTGAACCATGGCGGTAAGATCACCACCATCATCGAGAAGCATATTTGCATCCCAAGGCTGCTCGTTTTTCAAGATGGTTTGCTCAATACACCATTCGCCTTCTTCATTCGTTTGGCCTTTCCATGCGTATACTGAGATACCCGCTGCAACGATTGCCGCCGCCGCTTCATCCTGTGTTGAGAAGATGTTGCAAGAGCTCCAGCGGACTTCAGCACCGAGCGCAACGAGCGTCTCGATCAACACAGCGGTTTGTACAGTCATATGAATACAACCGATGATCTTCGCACCTTTCAAAGGTTGTTCGGCAGCATATTTTTCTCGGAGACGCATCAAAGCTGGCATCTCATTTTCGGCTAGGCGGATCTCTCTGCGGCCCCAATCTGCCAATGAGACATCTTTAATTTTATAATCGCCGTTGAGAATGTCGTTCGGTAATGCGCTCATGATATTGCCTCTTTGATGTTTACAGCTTCGCGGCTGCATCAGCTAATGCTTGTGCGCGATCAATGCGCTCCCAGGTTAAATCCAAATCGTCACGTCCGAAATGGCCATAAGCCGCTGTCGGACGATATATTGGTCGATTCAAGTCGAGCATGGTTGAGATTGCTCTCGGGCGCAGATCGAAGTGCTTGCGAACCAGCTGATCCAAATGTGTGTTGGTGAATTTTGATGTGCCAAATGTATCGACACGGATCGACGTTGGCTCAGCAACGCCAATTGCGTAAGACACTTGCACCTCGCATCGTTCAGCGAGTTTAGCAGCAACTAGGTTTTTCGCGACATAGCGTGCGGCGTAGGCTGCAGAGCGATCCACCTTTGACGGATCTTTTCCTGAGAAAGCGCCGCCGCCGTGACGCGCCATGCCTCCATAGGTATCGACGATGATTTTTCGGCCTGTTAGCCCTGCGTCGCCGACTGGCCCGCCGATCACAAAACGTCCCGTAGGATTGATGTGGTATTTGGTTTGCTCAGTGAGCCATGCTTCGGGCAACACAGGTGTAATGATGTGCTCTTTAACATCGCGTTGCAGTTGCTCGATCGATATCTCTTCATCATGTTGGGTCGAGAGAACGACAGCATCGATACCAACGATCGTGTCGCCGTCGTATGCAAATGTGACTTGGCTTTTCGCGTCTGGCCGAAGATATGGAAGATCACCATTTTTGCGAACTTCTGCCTGGCGACGGACTAGGTTGTGGGAGTAATGAATTGGAGCTGGCATCAGACTGTCGGTTTCATTTGTAGCGTAACCGAACATCAAACCTTGGTCCCCCGCACCTTGCTCGTGGTTGTCAGTTTCGTCGACACCCTGTGCGATATCTTGCGACTGCTTGCCAATGCCATTGAGGACGGCACACGTATTGCCATCAAAACCCAGTGAAGAATTGTCGTATCCGATATCAAGCACCACTTGGCGGATGATATCTTCGATATCGACCCATGTGTTGGTGCGAACTTCGCCAGAAACCAAAATTAAGCCTGTTTTGACCATCGTCTCAATTCCAGCACGAGTATACTTATCATCAGTGAGTAGTGCGTCAAGAATCGTATCTGAGATCTGATCTGCCATTTTGTCTGGATGGCCTTCAGACACAGATTCTGAGGTGAAATAGGTCAAATCGGTCATTGCAGCGGTCCTGAGTCTTTAAAATCGATAGTGATTGTATAAAGATATCCTTATATGTCAATGTTGAAGCGAAATCCTGTCTTGTGGTTCTTGGCAGGTTTCATAACAATGCGTGTTCGAAATTTTTCTCGGTAATAACAAAGGACGAGATATGACTGACCGCAGGACGCTCGCCAACGCGATTCGCTTTCTGAGTATTGATGCTGTTCAGGTAGCCAATTCAGGCCATCCAGGCGCTCCGATGGGGATGGCGGATATCGCCGAAGTGCTCTGGCGTGGAGTACTCCGTCACAATCCGAATAATCCACAGTGGGCTAATCGCGATCGATTTGTCTTGTCCAATGGACACGGATCGATGCTGATTTATTCATTGCTTCATTTAACCGGATACGACGTCACAATCGATGACTTGAAGTCATTTCGGCAGCTTCACTCCCGAACTCCAGGTCATCCCGAGTATGGCTATACGGCTGGTGTTGAAACCACGACTGGCCCTCTTGGTCAGGGTCTGGCTAATGCTATTGGTATGGCCCTCGCCGAGAGAGTCTTGGCTACGCAATTTAACCGCGAACAATTTCCCATTGTTGATCATTACACCTATTGCTTTGCGGGCGATGGCTGTTTGATGGAGGGCGTGAGTCATGAGGCGTGTTCGCTGGCAGGTACATTGGGTCTCGGAAAGTTAGTTGTTTTCTATGATGACAACGGGATCTCAATCGATGGTGATGTACGAGGATGGTTCATTGATGACACACCTGCGCGCTTTGAGTCATATGGATGGCAAGTGATTCGTGGTGTTGATGGACATGACGCTACAGAAGTCGAAACCGCGTTAAAAACAGCGCGTCAGGAAACATCGCGTCCCACGCTGATTTGTTGCCGAACAGTGATTGGTTTTGGATCGCCAAATCTCGCAGGGAGTGAAAAGACCCATGGGGCTCCGCTTGGTGATGCTGAGATGCAGGCAACGCGCCAAGCGATGAATTGGACTTATGGTCCGTTTGAGATTCCAGAAGATATCCAATCCGCATGGGATTCAAAAGAGCAGGGCGCCAAAGCACAGGCTGAATGGGATCAATTATTCGCAAGCTATCAAAAAGAGTATCCAGATTTAGCGACTGAGTTTTGGCGTCGTATCCAGGGTGATTTACCTAACGACGCACTTGCTACTCTCGATGATGCGATTACTGAGACACAATCGGAATCCCCGAAGTTGGCCACTCGAAAAGCCTCGCAGAATGCGATTGGTGTAGTTGCCGAGCTCTTCCCAGAAACATTCGGTGGTTCTGCAGATTTAGGGCACTCAAACCTCACAGTCTGGCCAGGTGCCGAGGCGAATAGCCAAGACAACCCCGGTGGAAATTACATGCACTATGGTGTGCGTGAGTTCGGTATGTGTGCGCTAATGAATGGAGTTGCTCTGCACGGCGGTTTCCTTCCTTTCGGTGGAACCTTTCTTATTTTTATGGAGTACGCCCGCAATGCGGTGCGTATGGCCGCTCTCATGAAGCTACGCGTAATCTATGTCTTCACTCATGATTCGATTGGTCTTGGTGAAGATGGACCAACACACCAACCGATCGAGCAACTGGCGAGTTTACGCTCGACTCCAGGCTTGGAGACCTGGCGTCCATGCGATACCACGGAGACCTTCGTAGCTTGGAAAGAAGCGGTCAGCCATCGAGGACCGACCGCCCTCGCGCTGTCGCGCCAGGGACTCGGAAATCAGCCGCGTGATTCCCAACAGGTCACAGACATCGCTCGCGGCGCTTATGTGTTGAAGCAAGAGACATCTGCGCTCGAGATGATCTTGATCGCCACGGGCTCTGAAGTTGAGTTAGCAGTTGCAGCTGCCGATGCGCTGGGTCATGGGGTTCGTGTTGTCTCGATGCCATCGACAAGTCGATTTGATAAGCAGGACGCAGCTTTCCGTGAGTCAGTTTTACCGGCATCTTGCACGAAACGTCTGGCGATTGAAGCGGGTCACCCTGATGGTTGGTATAAATACGTCGGACTGAATGGAGGCGTCATTGGCATGCAAACCTTTGGTGAATCAGGTCCGGGTGGTGAAGTAATGAAACACTTCGGGTTCACGGTTGAGAACGTCGTTACTCAGGCAAAGGCCCTTTAATTGGCTTGGCGGCTTGGAATTAATGGCTATGGCCGCATCGGTCGCTGTGTTGTTCGCGCGCTTGCCGAGCGAGGCTTATTTGATCGTATTCAGCCAGTTTTGATCAACGACCCCGCGGATGCCGAAAGCCTGGTGCATCTGACCCATTATGATTCCACCCATGGACGGTCAGAGCGCATTTTTCAAAATGATCCGACAGGCAGGTATCTACTGAATGGTCGTTCGATTGCTTTAACTCGATCTCTGTTACCAGCCACGATTGATTATCAGCAGACGCCAGTCGATGTTGTCCTCGAAAGCTCGGGTCGGTTTGCGAATCGTGAATCTGCAGATGCTCACTGTAACGCGGGCGCTCCTCGGGTATTGATTGGCGCTCCTGGTGGTCCGGATGTCGATTTGACGGTCGTGTTTGGTCTAAATCACCATCAGCTTGAAGAATCACATAAGGTTGTCTCAGCCGCAAGTTGCACAACCAACTGCCTGGCATTGGGGTTGTCTGGCCTCACGCGGTCTGTTGGGATTAAACGTGGATTTTACACGACTATTCATGCGGTCACTAATGATCAGGTTTTGGTCGATAGTGCCCACCGTGATTCCCGTCGTGGAAGATCTGCCCATAGTTCGATGATTCCAACCAGCACCAATGCAATTAAAGCACTCGAGTGGGTGATGCCAGAGCTGTCAGGACGCATTCAGGGTTTCTCGATGCGTGTTCCAACACAAAACGTGTCGTGCGTGGATTTGACGGTGGAATTCAGCCGCGAGGTTACAGAGAACGAAATTTTAGAAGCAATGCGCCATTGGTCGCAAATCCAAGGGGGCATGTTTGCTGTCAATGAAGAGCAACTCGTATCGATCGATTTTAATCATCATCCGGCATCATCAATCTTTGATGCAACACAGTTGATGGTGAATGGGCGACTGGTGAAGTTGCTGTTTTGGTATGACAACGAATGGGGCTATTCCAATCGTGTAATCGACTTATTACTGCATTGGCAGTCCATTTCTAGGGGGTGAATCAAATGATAAGAACAATGTCTGATTTGAATGTGCACGGGAAGCGCGTTTTGGTTCGTCAGGATTTAAATGTTCCGGTAAAAGAAGGTCAGGTCACATCAACAGCTCGCATCGATGCGGCAATACCGACCCTTCAAGCGTTGCTGGAAAAAGGTGCAAAGGTGGCTGTCATGAGTCACTTGGGGCGGCCGGAAGAGGGTGTTTGTGAGTTAGAGTTTAGCCTGGCACCTGTCGCGAAAACCTTATCTGACAAGTTGGGTAGACGGGTCCCTTTGATCGCAGATTGGATTGATGGATTCGATCAAACCGATGACTTGGTTCTGCTTGAGAACGTACGGTATCTAGAAGGCGAGAAAAACGATGATGAGGCACTTTCCATCAAAATGGCCTCTCTCTGTGATGTGTATCTCATGGACGCGTTTGGAACAGCGCATCGAGCTCAGGCGTCTACACATGGTGTCGGTCGATTTGCTCCGGAAGTCGCCGCAGGTCCACTGATGGCAGCTGAGCTCGACGCGCTCGGTAAAGCACTTGCAAACCCAGAACGTCCTGCAGTAGCGATTGTTGGTGGATCCAAAGTCTCGACGAAGCTTGACGTATTAACAGAGCTTGCAAACCGGGTCGATCAAATCGTTGTTGGTGGCGGGATTGCAAATACATTTTTAGCGGCCGCAGGCTTCTCGGTTGGTCAATCACTCATGGAAGCGGATTTGATTGATACTGCCAAAGCATTGATGTCGAAGGTGGATATTCCATTACCTGTCGATGTTGTAGTTGCTACAGAGTTTTCTGCTGATGCGACGGCGACAATTAAGCGGGTCGAAGATGTTGCTGATGACGACATGATCCTTGATGTTGGGCCGGAGACACAGGCCTCGTACCACAGCATAATGGCATCTGCTAAGACAATTTTATGGAATGGGCCTGTGGGTGTGTTTGAGTTTCCACAGTTTGAGGGTGGAACGCGTGCGTTATCGATGGCGATTGCGGTGAGTAATGCGTTCAGTCTTGCAGGTGGCGGTGACACCCTGGCCGCGATCGATCAGTTTAAAATTGCTGATCAAATTAGTTATATCTCAACTGGCGGTGGTGCCTTCCTCGAGTTTGTTGAAGGGAAGGAGTTGCCGGCGGTTCAAATGTTGAAATCCAGAAAAGATTTATAAGGAGTTTTCATGGCTTTAATCAGTTTGCGCCAAATGCTTGACCATGCTGCTGACCAGGGATATGGCGTTCCAGCGTTCAATGTGAATAATCTTGAGCAGATACGCGCAATCATGGAGGCCGCAGATGCAGTCGATGCGCCTGTCATCGTACAAGCCTCGGCTGGTGCAAGAAAATATGCGGGCAGTCGCTTTCTGAGCCACCTCATCGCGGCGGCTATCGAAGAGTTTCCTCATATTCCGGTGTGTATGCACCAGGACCACGGAGCATCTCCTGATGTCTGTCAGCAATCCATTCAATTGGGCTTTTCTTCAGTCATGATGGATGGCTCTTTGATGGCTGATCAGAAAACCCCTGCAAGCTATGACTACAACGCTGAAGTGACCGCATTAACCACTCGGATGGCGCATGCTTGTGGAGTCTCAGTTGAGGGAGAGCTTGGTTGTTTGGGTTCATTAGAAACCGGCCAAGCTGGAGAAGAAGATGGTGTTGGCGCAGAAGGTACGTTGTCTCATGATCAGATGCTCACTGATCCTGATGAGGCGGTTGATTTTGTGAAAGCGACAAAGGTTGATGCATTGGCTATTGCGATCGGAACATCGCATGGCGCGTATAAGTTCACACGACCACCAACTGGAGACATCCTTTCGATTGACCGCATTAAAGCGATTCACGAACGAATTCCAGATACTCATCTGGTGATGCATGGTTCGAGTTCCGTTCCCCAGGACTGGCTCCAGATCATCAACGAGTTTGGTGGAGAAATTCCAGAGACCTATGGTGTTCCAGTCGAAGAGATACAGGAAGGGATTAAGTACGGTGTTCGTAAAGTGAATATCGACACGGATTTACGTTTGGCGTCGACAGGTGCGATTCGTCGTTACCTCGCGAAAAATCCCGCTGAATTCGATCCGCGGAAATACTTCAAAGAAGCGACGAAAGCGATGAGTAATATTGTGAAAGCGCGTTATGAAGCATTTGGCTGTTCGGGTCAGGCTGCAAAGATCAAGGTGATCGGCCTTGAAGCGATGGCTGCTCGGTATTCAGCAAGAGAATTGGATCCGAGGATTTCTTGATCATGAATGGGGAGACTGAGAGTCTTCCCAAAGTCCTTGCACTGTCTCAATCAACATTTTCCGTGGGCTCTATGCTCCTGGTAACTTGTTGCGATTGTTGCTACTTGTCAGGCACACGGTGTCATTCTTTGGGATTCAATGGAGTGAGGTTTGATGAGTGTTTCTGAGCACGTGGGAAGATACTGACATCGCTTGAGGGTATAAGCGCTTCGCCCAGTTTAAATATGGGTTCCAGATACGAGGAGTCCTCACAATTACGAAAAATGTTGCCGTCAGTCGCTTCTTATAAACGACGACTCTCGCGATGATGATTTCAACGATGGGTTGGGCAAGACGGCCGACACGTATGGCTGGTAGTGACGCGATTGTAATGTCACCGCTACGTTGCAGGGCGATTTCGGTAAGCTGGGGCTCGTGCGCATCGTCCAAACCGATTTTTTGAAGGACATCCATCGCGGACGATTTTTAAATCACCAGCAAATTGAATGCGAAACCATTATTGTGAATTGAAGTTGGTCCGCGCGAATCGACAGGTCTTACTACGAAATCGCAAATTATGGTCTACAAAGTCCAAACGTTGTCTAGAGGAGGGGGTGGCAAGGCTATGTGGTCTGTCGATGACGTAGCGCTCCAAAAGTCAATCGCGCTCTGGCGCTTTTTTTGGGAAGCATTTGGATCATTTTCAAAGGCGACCCTTATCACGGGGTCGAGTTTAAACTAAGCTCCTAAAACAAAACGCGGCAGCGAATTGTTCCCTCGATTTCAGATAATTTCTCGAGCGCCATGTCTGAGTAGTCTCGATCAACATCAATCACGACATAACCAATTTTATCTGACGTTTGTAAGAACTGAGATCCGATATTTATGTGATTTTCTGCAAAAACCGAGTTGATTGCTGAAAGCACGCCTGGACGGTTTTCATGCGCGTGCAAAAGACGATGGTGATTTGGATGCGCTGGTAATGCAACCTCGGGGAAGTTCACGCTTGTCACTGTTGAACCGTTATCTGAGTAACGAACAAGCTTCTCAGAGACCTCGATACCAATGTTTTCTTGGGCTTCTTGCGTTGATCCACCGATGTGAGGCGTTAGGATGGCGTTATCGAAACCGCACAATGGCGAGACGAACTCATCATTATTCGACTTTGGCTCGGTTGGGAACACGTCGATCGCTGTGCCAAGCAGATGCTTTTCTTTAAGTGCTTTGGTGAGTGCATCAATATCGACCACTGTACCTCGCGATGCATTAATCAGAATGCTCTTTGGCTTCATCTGGCTGAACCGTTTGTGATTCATTAAATTCCGTGTTGATGGGAGATCTGGTACGTGAAGAGTCACAATGTCTGCTTGACCAAGCAGTCCCTCAAGTGAGGGAATTTGCAATGCATTGCCGATAGGGAGTTTTGACACCACATCGTAGAAAATCACGCGCATACCTAGACTCTCAGCAAGAACTGAAAGTTGGGATCCAATGGATCCATAACCGACGATACCGAGTGTCTTACCGCGAATCTCAAATGAATCATTCGCAGTCTTTGCCCAGCCACCGCGATGTGCTTTTGCGTTCTTTTCTGGGATACCTCGAAGCAACAGAGTTGCTTCTGCCAGAACGAGCTCAGCAACAGAGCGCGTATTTGAGTATGGTGCATTGAAAACGACAATGCCGTGCTCGGTCGCAGCCGTGAGGTCGACTTGATTGGTACCGATGCAGTAACACCCGACTGCAACCAACTTATCGGCGGCTTCAAAAATATCCCGGGTTAGCGTCGTTCTCGAACGAATCCCAAAAAAATGAACACCCTCGAGTTTAGCCATCAGTTCTTCGCCGGTCAGCGCTGTATTTACCGTTTCAATGTTCGCATAACCCGCGTCGCGGAAGATGCGTTCTGCGGAGGGGTGGATGCCTTCGAGTAAAAGGACTTTGAGCTTTGATTTATCAAATGAAGTGGTCATTAAGCGTCTCGTGAAAATTCTAGAATGTCGGTATCTGATGCCAGCAACAAGGTGTCGGCGGGGCGTTTTGCAAATAAACCGCAGGTGACAACACCGGGTATTTGGTTAATCGCTAATTCGAAGCCTTTTGGATCGGTGATGGACATGCCGTGCACATCTAAAATCAGGTTGCCGTTGTCTGTAAGAACACCTTGACGATATTCAGGGTCGCCACCGAGCTCCACCAAAGCACGGCCGACCAAGCTTCTGGCCATGGGAATCACTTCCACCGGGAGCGGAAATTGACCAAGAATGTCAACGCGTTTTGAGTCGTCGGCGATGCACACGAATTGGACGGATGCTTCAGCAATAATTTTTTCGCGGGTTAGGGCAGCGCCCCCACCTTTGATCAGATTTAGTTTCGGGTCTGCTTCATCAGCTCCATCGACATAGACAGGTAAGATTCCGGTCGCATTGAGATCGAGTAATTCAATGCCGTAATGTCCTAGCCGTTCTTCAGTAGCCTTGGATGATGCCACTACACCCAAAATGTCGATTTTGCTCTCAGCCAGAACATCGATAAAGCAGTTGGCAGTCGAGCCTGTTCCAATTCCAATCGGCGTTTCCGAGTCGAGTAGGTGTCGGACTTTTTCGAAAGCGGCTTCCGCCACTTGGCGTTTTTTCCCATCCTGGCCCATGATGATCTCCATAAAAGCGGGCCGAAAGCATAGCTGTTAGCGGGCTCAGACGCTATGATGATGCGCTTAAATTTGGAATTCTCATGCTAGACACCCTGATTCAAAAGATTTTATCGGCTCGCGTTTACGATGTAGCGATTGAAAGCCCCGTCCACCAAGCACCTTTTTTGTCAAAACGGCTTGGTCGTCCTATTTTTCTGAAACGTGAAGATTTGCAGCCCGTCTATTCATTCAAATGTCGGGGTGCGTACAACAAAATGGCAGGGATTCCGAAAGAGGTACTTGAGAAGGGTGTGATCGCGGCGTCTGCTGGCAACCATGCCCAGGGTGTCGCGTTGGGTGCGCAGAAACTGAAGATCCCAGCGGTCATTGTGATGCCAACAACCACGCCCGTAATCAAAGTCCGCTCTGTCAAAGCGCGAGGTGCTCAGGTGGTACTTCATGGTGACAGTTTTGACGAAGCATTCGCCAAAAGCCAAGAGTTGGTTGCTGAGTATGGATACACCTACCTGCATCCATTTGACGATCTTGAGGTCATCGCAGGTCAGGGAACTGTTGCCGTTGAGCTATTAAGGCAAATGACTCGCCCAGTGGATGCGGTTTTCATTCCAGTCGGTGGCGGAGGTTTGGCCGCGGGCATGGCGGCCTACATCAAATATGTCCGCCCTGAAATCAAGGTCATCGCTGTTGAGCCAGAGGATGCGGCCTGCCTAGATGCTGCGATGAAGGCGAGCGAGCGCATTGTGCTGCCGCAAGTCGGTTTGTTCGCCGATGGAGTCGCCGTTAAGCAGATAGGTGAAAACACTTTCAACGTTCTGAAAGATGCGTGTGATGAGGTGATCACAGTTACCACAGATGAAATCTGCGCCGCTGTGAAAGATGTGTTTGATGATGTACGGAGCGTCAATGAGCCCGCCGGCGCGCTCGCAGTCGCGGGCCTGAAGAAATATGCTGAGCGAGAGGGTGCTGGTGGAGCGCTTGTTGCAGTGCTTTCAGGAGCCAATGTGAATTTTGATCGAATTCGCCATGTTGCGGAGAGAGCGGAAGTCGGCGAGAAGCGCGAGGCCATTTTGGCTGTGACCATCCCTGAGCGTCCTGGTGCATTTAAAGCGTTTTGTGAGCAAATTGGTCACCGAAACATTACCGAATTCAATTATCGGTTCGCTGATGAAAATAAGGCTCATATCTTTGTTGGTGTAACAACAGATCCAACAACCGATGATCGAACACAGTTGGTTGATCGGCTTAACGCAGCAGACCTCCCCGTGGTCGATATGACTGATAATGAACTCGCGAAGCTCCACATCCGCCATATGGTCGGAGGTCGGAGTCCCGGAGCAGGGTCTGAATTGGTGTTTCGTTTTGAATTTCCAGAGCGGCCGGGAGCATTGCTGAAGTTTTTGAATAAAATTGGATCACGCTGGAATATCTCGGCCTTTCATTACCGAAATCATGGTGCCGCCTATGGACGAGTGCTTGTATCGATGCAGGCAAAATTGTCGGAGCGTAATGAGCTGTTGAGTTATTTTGACGATATCGGGTACACGTATTTTGATGAGACAGAAAATGCAGCAGTTAGGCTTTTTATGAGAGGTTGATTCTCATAAATTGGCTTAACTCACTATAAAAGTTGACTTTTTTGTTTTTTGTCGTATTCTGTATCAAATTAGATCTGGTGCAAGATGCATGAATCGTCGCAACCCATTCAGAATGCTTATGGTGATCGGTGGCCTCATTTTGGCTGTCACTGTTGCACACAGCGCAATTATCGGCGGATAAAGCCGTCCTCTGTGACAATCCAGTCGACCGGCTGATCCCATGGATCTGGCTCGAAACAGACTTGTTGCTCGGCAAATGCGACGCCGATACGGAGCGGTGCGTCGGGTTCACAGTGTTCTAAAGCGCGATCGTAGTAGCCACCACCCATTCCTAACCGATAACCGCGTTGATCGAATCCACTACAAGGCATGATCAGCCAATCGAGCGTACCAAAACCAATGGTCTCTTCCTGTAACGATGTCACAATCCCGAAGGCACCCTCGGTGAACCGCTCTTCGTGATCCAGCGCTACCATTTCCATGGCTGTCTTCGACAAGATTCGCGGAATGTAAAGCCGGTGGACGGATGCCAGTATTTCATGATGAAGCCACTGCAGGTCGACTTCGGATCCAAAGGCCATGTATGAACCGATTTGCAGGGTGTCTGTGGGAAGCGCAGAGAGCAAATGTTTGCTAATTGAGAAACTGAGTTCTCGGCGAGTTTCGCCAGAAAGACGATTCCGCATTTCGAGCAATTGCTCTCGGAGCATATTTTTAGACATAAAAAACCCAAGTTGCCGCTGTCAGTTTGGCCCTTGAACCAAATGGTTCAAGGCGGGAAACGCAAACACACATTAGGCTTTCCGAAGACGGACCTGCGCACCGTGTATTGTGTGCTTCCCTGGAATAAGATTATCGGCTCAGGGACATCACTGACTGACGAACAACCCAGGAGCAAGAAGTATATCAGTCTGTTTCCGTCTCAGACAGCCGTTCAAGTGTTCTACCGATGCGATCGGCAAGTCGCTTCAGTTCTTGGTCTTGTCCTGTGGTTTCGACAGTCAAGTGCTCGTGGGCGATGTTGAGTGCGGCCATCACAGCCAGTCGCTCAAGCGCGTTATTCCCAGTTTTTTCTTGAATCTCGCGCATTCTGTGATCTACGAACTCTGCCGCTGCTTCAAGCTCATGCTCTTGGCCCGCTGGACAAGCGACCGGAAATTCCCGTCCAAGAATCTGAACGCGCACGGTTGCGATTTCGGTCATGACAGCACCTCGTAGTTTTTGAGCCGCCCAAGGACAGCATCGATTTGCTGCCGTGCTTCGTCGCGTTGTTTCAACAGCTCTGCTCGCGCACGTTTTAACTCCACCTGTTGCTTCCGCAAGTGGCGATTCTCCTGATTGAGACGTTCTGAAAGTTGGATCAGTTTCTCAACTTGCTGTTCCAACTCCTGCAAATCGTTATGCATTTAGGTTTTCCGATAACACTCGTGCATCATACGTCTGCTCACTCGTTGGCACAACAGACGTGATACGATTAATGCCTCAGGAGGTGCTCGGTGATCACAAAGTTATATCGTCCTATGGACGATTGGTTAGTCGACCAGAATTGCGATATTCGGGCGTCAGAAGTCCAGGGATTACTTGCGGGTTTAATGGCGGCCAATATCCAAGTGAAGCCAGATGAATACGTTGCTCGCTTAGCCGAATATGCAGATCTTCAGCCGGGTACCATTACCCAAATTGCAAGCACGCTTGAGACCTTAGCTGGGAGTCTTCATGAAAGCTGGAGCGGGATCGGTTTGGACTTTGAAATGTTGTTGCCTGAAGACGATGAGCTCATTGAAGAGCGAGCTGATGCACTGGGAGCTTGGTGCGAGTCTTTCCTGGCGGGTCTTGGTTTTTCTGGTGAACTGTCAAAGGAACGGAAACTGTCTGAAGACGTTCGCCAAGCGTTAGAAGATTTATCTGAAATCGCAAGAATCGAAGCGGGTGGTGATGATGAATCCCTTGAAAAAGCGTTCGCCGACGTCAGTGAACACGTAAGACTGACATCGCTTCTGATCGCTACCGAACTTCGCGGCGACCAAAATGAAGCATTGAGTGAGCCAATCATTCACTAAGTGAGTACGTGATGTTTTCTTTGCATTTTTATCAGCAACGACGCGACCGTCTGAAGGCATTGATGCCCGATAAATCGCTCGCGATTATCTCGGGGGCGCATGAGATCGTTCGAAATCGGGATGCCGAGTACCCTTTTCGACAGTCGAGCGATTTCTGGTATTTAACCGGCTTCACTGAGCCTGATGCGGTCCTTGTGATCGGTCCGAATCGGCCAGATCGCTTGTTTGTAAGGCCTAAAAACCCCGATCAGGAGGTTTGGACCGGCCGGCGACTGGGGCCTGAGAACGTGCAGACTCAGTTAGGCATTGATGAGGGATTTCCAATTGATGCACTCGATGCGGAACTCGGGCGTCTGTTGATGGATGTTGTCTGGCTTGAGTATCCATTTCAGTGCATGCAATCGTCGGCGATCGTGGACCAAGCGATCAAATCGAAGAGTATCAAGTCGAGACGCCAAGACTTGTTATCGCATCGCGCCGATTTATCTCGTCACTTGCATCAGGCGCGTCTCATCAAGTCTGATGAAGAAATCACTGCGATGCGTGAGGCGGGACGGATTTCTGCATTAGGTCATGTCGCAGCAATGCAGGCATGCCAGCCGGGTATGACTGAAGATCAATTGGCGTCCATCGTTGAGCATTGTTTCCGCATGGAGGGCTCCCCTTCAGTCGCTTATCAGACCATCGTTGGCGGTGGTGGCAATGCATGTATTTTGCACTACATCGATCGCGCCGATCGATTGCAGGATGGTGACCTCGTGCTGATTGATGCCGGTTGCGAAGTCTTTGGATATGCGGGTGACATTACTCGTACTTTTCCGATTAACGGGTCATTTTCAAGCGCACAAGCCGAGTTGTACGACGTGGTATTGAGCGCACAGGCTGAGGCGATTCAGGCCATGGTTGTCGGGAATTCGATCAAACAATTTCACGAGGGTGCTCTCCGCAGACTCACTGAAGGTTTGATCGACCTAAACATAATTGAGGGTTCTATTGAATCCGCCCTCGAAGAGAAGCGATATCTTCCATACTACATGCACGGGACCGGACATTTTCTGGGCCTCGATGTGCATGATGTTGGCGCTTATGAGGACAACGGCCAACCTGTTGGGTTGTCTGAAGGCATGGTGATTACATGTGAGCCAGGCCTATACATCGATCAACGATCCGATGCCCCTGAAAGATATCGCGGTATTGGCATCCGCATTGAAGATGATGTCCTGATTACTAACCAAGGTCCCGATATTTTGACATCAAAGGTGCCAAAAGAGCGGTCTGACATCGAAACCCTAATGCGAGGCTAATCATGGAGGTGAGTGTTATCGGTGGCGGACCGATAGGGATGGTCGCGGCACGCGCGTTGCTCGATGATGGACATCAAGTTCGCTTATTTGACCCCTCAATCGACAAGCCGACGATGTCACTTGCCCTCGCTGAGTCCACGCTCCTTTTACTCGAGCGCATCGGCGTAGACCTTGAGGCAGGCGAAGACCTCACCGAAATCCTTGTGAACGAGAAAGGATTACCAGGCTCCATCTGGTTACAAGCAGCTGAGTGTGGGTATCTGCGATTCGGTCGAGTCGTCTGTTCACAAGCCCTTGAAAGCGCTGTGGCACAGCATGTATCAGATAACGTTGAACCGATCGCCGTTGAGACTATCCATGCGCGAAGTGCGCGAGCGAATCCTCGTATTCAGCTGGCGACCGGCGAAGAAGTCAATCCGGATCTTGTGATTCTGGCTGATGGTGGCCGTAGTCATCTCACCGAGACGTTGGGGTTGACCGCGTATTACAGACCCTTTGATCGTTCTGCAATTTTAGGCCGTATTCGTGTCAGCGCGCCAAAGAAAGGGCGTGCCTATGAACGCTTCGTCGGTACGGGACCTTTGGCATTATTACCCATTGAGCCGGATGTCTATGGATTCGTCTGGTCTCTTAGTCCAGCTCACGCTGAGCAATTCCAGCAATCGTCTGTTGCGCTGATTGAGGCGCTAAGGGACGCGATGCCTGAAGAGCTTGGATCAATTGAACTCGCGACAGATCCTCTGGTAATTCCATTGATCGAACGATGGATTGATCAGCCCCATCGTCCAGGCATTGTATTGATCGGTAATGGTGCGCAGACGATTCATCCGGTTGCAGGCCAGGGCTTGAATCTCGCTCTTCGTGGAGTGATGCAAATCACCGCTGAACTCAAGCAGTCAGATCCTGACACTGCGATTCGAAGGGCATTTGCGAATTGGAAACCGAATCGGGACAAAACACGACTGGCCTCCTCGAGTCTCGAGGCAATATTTGATCGTGATCTATTACCGCGAAAAGTTTTGACTAGTCTCGGTATGATGGCAGCTGATCAAAGTCCGTGGCTGAAGACCAAAATTGCCGAGGCCGGTATGGGGATTGTGTCTTGAAAACCGCGGTGATCGGTGCAGGTTCAATTGGTTTAGCGGCAGCTTTGGTGTGTCAGAAAGCAGGACATTCAGTCACCCTCTTCGATCCACAAGGATTCGAGCAGCGGGCTTTGTCGTTGGAGGCCGATCCACGTGTTTGGGCGCTTGGGTCGCGATCAACTCAGTTGCTCGCAGAGCTTGGTGCTTGGGCGTCCAATGAAAGAATCTGTGCCTATCAATCGATGCATGTGATTGACGCACGGAGTGATGCGCGAGTCACCTTTACCGAGGCTACCCTTGGTCATTTAGTTGAGGCAGATTGGATTCGGAATCAATTACTGTCACGAGTTGATGGAACAGGTATCGATTGTGTTTCAGAGCGGGTTGAGTCTGTTTCGCAACGAGGCGTGTTGACGCTCCCCAAGAATGAGCTGGATGCTGATTTAGTGATCTTTGCAGAGGGACGCCAAGCACGCACGGCACTTGCCTCTGGTTTTGAAATTGTCGACGGTGGTTATCGACAGATGGCAGTCGTTGGGACATTGAGAAGCGAGCAACCCCATCATGAAGAGGCTTTTCAAATTTTCACTGAATGTGGTCCGCTAGCACTGCTGCCATTACCTGATCTGGACGGTGAGCATCGTGTGAGCCTCGTTTGGTCGTTGGATATCGACACTGCGTCTGAACTCAAAGAGTATTCAATCGAGACATTGTGTTTAAAGATCACTCAGACCAGTGAGTGGGTTCGAGGTGCCTTGAGTTTCGTCGATGAACCGATTTGGATCCCGCTGTCTCAGCAATCATTGAAGCAGGATTCTCTGGGATGTTTGTTAGCCATTGGCGATACTGCACACGGCATTTTGCCGTTAGCAGGTCTTGGAGCAAACCTTGGATTTGCAGATGTGATTGCGTTACAACAGACGCTGGTAAGGGCTCCTTCAGCCCTTGGTGATCGCATTGCGCGAACTGTTTCGCGTGAACGGCGTTTTGAGCAACGGACTGTTGCTATGGTGATGGGTCTTTTTTCCAACATATTTCGCTCTGATCAGCCACTGTTGCAATTGGGCCGAAGTTTTGCATTACGAACAGCGGATCGTCATCCAACGATTCGATCGTTGATTCAGGAGTTAGCTGGTTAATGTTCACAGGGGTTGTTCAGGGTTTGGGTGAGGTCACTCAGATTCAGGATCACGGCGGAATTCGTCGTCTCCAGGTTCGACTACCAACCGGTCGCGACCAGGGGCTGGAAACGGGCGCATCTGTTGCAATTAATGGCGTTTGTTTGACAGTCGTCGGTTGGGATCAGAATGGTGTCGAATTTGATGTGATTGATGAAACGTTGCGACTGACAAATCTCGGTGATTTGAAGGTCGGTCATGTCGTTAATGTAGAGCGTGCGGCTCGTTTTGGTGATGAAATTGGTGGTCATGTGTTGTCCGGGCACATTCATGGGCGAGCTCAAGTGACCGAAGTGGTAGAAACTAACGCAAATCTAGCGGTGTGGTGGGCTGTGCCGGAAGCGCTGAAAAAGTACGTGCTGCCAAAGGGCTATGTCTCGCTGAATGGATGCTCGTTAACCGTCGGTGAAACAGAACGAGACGGGCGGTTGAGTATTCATTTAATTCCCGAAACCCGTGAATTAACGACTTTTGGTCGAGTCACAGTCGGTGACTCGTTGAATCTCGAAATTGATTCTCAAACCCAAGCGATCGTCGATACTGTTGAGCGAGTCTTGGAACAGCGATTGTGAATGCGTGGAAAAAGGAGTTAGCCAACGGTGTTACAAGTTCCGAAGTGCTACTCACACGTCTCGGATTGGATGCTACCCAAGTACTGAGTGTTGATTACACGCCAGCTTTTTCGGTTCGGGTCCCTGAACCTTTTATCAAGCGAATGGTCCCTGGCGATCCGCATGACCCATTGTTACGACAGGTGCTATCCGTTAGTGAAGAACGTACCCCGACTCCAGGCTTTGTGGCTGATCCTTTGGATGAATTCGACAGTGTGTTACCTGGTGTCCTGCACAAATATCGGTCGCGAGTTCTCCTGATTTATCGTGGTGGTTGTGCCATCAACTGTCGTTACTGTTTTCGGCGTCATTTTCCATATCAAGGACAGACACTGACGTTACGAGATGTTGATTTGCTAGTCGGCTATTTGATCGAACACCCTGAAGTGAACGAAGTCATCTTGTCAGGCGGTGATCCTTTGATGGCCGATGACTCCTCGATTCGGGATCTATTGTCACGACTTGAATCGATACCCACGATCGCGCGTTTGCGCATCCACAGTCGGTTACCGGTGGTGATTCCGGCTCGGATCACCGATACCTTTTGTGAAACGATTGCATCCATTCGACTGCCTATTGTCATGGTTTTGCATGTTAATCATGCCAATGAAGTTGACGGGTCTGTGAAGTGTGCTGTCGGTCGGTTAAGAGCAGTCTGCCGTTCAGTACTGAATCAAGCTGTGATTTTGCGTGGCGTCAATGACTCGGCAAAAAGTCTCATTACTCTAAGTGAGCGATTGTTCGAGGCAGGGATCGATCCGTATTATCTCAACGTATTGGATCGAGTTGCTGGTGCACATCACTTTGATGTGACCGACGAAGAAGTCGCTACTCTCTATGAGGCGTTATTGGATGCACTTCCAGGATATCTCGTTCCGAAACTTGTGAGGGAAGTGCCGGGAGTAGGGCACAAAATGCCATGGAGGGAAACGGCACGCTTATGATGTCGACAGTATTGATTTGGATTGCCGGCGCTTGGGGAGCGGGTCAAATTGCTCGTTGGATCGCATTACCTCCTTTGGTCGGATATCTAACGGTCGGTGCTCTTTTTGCCGCAAATGATCTTGGGGACATTAATCATTGGCTCGATGTGCCATCAGAAATCGGTGTCGAGCTCCTTCTGTTCGCGGTTGGCTTAAAAATGAACCCCAAGTCGATCTTTCGATTCGACGTTGCTTTTGGAACCCTCCTGCATCTGATGTTGTCTGCCCTGATTTTGGTGCTGGCTCTTACGCAGGATTTGTCTATCGAGATGAAGATTGCGTTGGCGCTGACCCTCGGTTTTTCGAGTACGGTCGTCGCTGCAAAAGGACTCGAGGCGCGTCGAGAAATCCGTGCGTTTCACGGTCGCTTGTCGATTAGTATTCTGGTGCTTCAGGACCTTGTTGCAGTGACTTTGTTGGCGATTGGTGGTGATTCGGCGCCCTCACCCTATGCGCTTGGATTGCTTGCAATACCACTGGTTGCTCCGGTGTTGAGAAAAAGTCTTGAAAAACTGTCTTCGGAACCAGAATTGCAGTTATTGGTTGGCGTTTTGATTGCATTGGTTCTTGGTGCTCAATTATTCAAAGTCGTTGGAGTTAGTGGTGAACTGGGTGCGCTGGTCATGGGTATGGTGTTTGCGAACCATCCGGTGGCAAAAGGCCTTGCGAACTATCTTTGGGGTATCCGCGAGTTACTGCTGATTGCGTTCTTTTTGCGTATTGGGATGCAAGTCCCGCTCGATCTCCAGGTTCTGATGGACGCAATACCACTGCTACTTCTTCTGCCGATCAAAGTGATGGTGTTGTTTGCGCTTTTGCTAGTCATTCGGCTTCGCTCCTATACAGCGTTTTTAATGTCGATCACATTGTTTTCGTATTCCGAATTTGCCCTCATTGTGGCCGCAACTTGGGCAGGCACTGGCTTGATTCCAACATCGGTACTTCCCGTTATTGCTGTTGCTGTGACCTTGAGTTTTGTAATTTCTGCGCCGTTGAACCGGTTTGCGCACGAATTGTATGAGCGATTTGAGGGGCCACTCATGCGCCTTGAGCGAACGGATCGTCATCCAGATGAGCAACCGTTGACGTTAGGTGGGGCACATGTGCTTGTGATTGGGATGGGTCGAATTGGAACGGCTGTTTTCGATGGCCTAACGGCCGATGGTGAAAAAGTTGTTGGTATTGACGCTGATCCGGGGAAACTAGAATCGCATCGTCAGGCTGGTCGTCGAGTTGTATTTGCTGATGCTGAGGACCCTGGGTTTTGGAATAATTTGCGTTTTGGTCGACTTGAGGCTGTGGTACTAACGATGCCTGAGCCTGAATCACAGTGTTGGGCTACGAATCGTTTAAGAGAACGGGGTTTCGAGGGTGTGATTGCGGTGAGTACACATTCTCGTCATACTTTTGATCGGGTTGAGGATGCGGGTGCAAATCTCATTTACGATGCTCACGACGCCGCCGGTTTTGGCCTTGGAAAGGCTGTGCTTAAGTGTCTTGGTGGCGAGCGATTAGGAAATCCCTAGCCTCGTTGATCAATGCTGCAAGATAATCAGTGCCGTCTTTGTCTGGATGCATTTTACCCATTAGCTTTCTGTGCGCTGCCCTGATCTCGGCGGGTGTCGCGTTCTCATCGATACCAAGAATTTCAGCAGCGCGCTTGACGGTCATTGGTTCATCACGTGCTGGTCTCTGCTGATTAGCGTGCGCAGCACCAGCCCCTGCGGCTGCACCGAGCCCAAGGATTTGACGAAGTTGTGGGAACATCGATAAGAGCCCGCGAAGGCTCCACAAGCGCCTGCCAAATGCTGCGACCGGTGCCGCGAGGGCTGCCAAAGCAGGCAGTTTCCCTGTGACAACTAGCAATAAGATACCGACTGCAACAGCGCCACCGATGAACTTGAATTTGTTTTCCGCAATCCAGCCTTTGGTTGATCCGCGAGTGAGTAGATAAAACAACGCGAGGACGACGAGGGCGATGATGAGTATTCTCATGTTCTATATTTGTCTAGACAAAAGTGGGACAATATTGCCACACTATTGGGTATGGCTACTTTAGAAACGATTTCAAGTATCGACACAGCACCCCGACATCCGATCCGACTGGTCGCCAATCGAACTGGTTTGACGGTCGACTTGATTCGCGCCTGGGAGAAACGTTACCACGTTGTTGAGCCTGCGCGTAGTGATACCAAACGCAGACTTTACAGCGATTATGATATTGAACGGCTTCGACTGATCCGGATCGCGAAACACAACGGGCGCCGCTTGGTCGATGTTGCTCCGATGTCTCTCGAGGCTCTTCGAGACGTGGTCTCCGAAGACAGCCGCTTTGATGCAGCACAAGACAATCAAGCAGAGGTCTATCGGCCAAGCTGGTCTAACCCGCTTGATTCCACTGACACGCAAGATGCTGTCGACGCCATGTTGTTCGCAATCCAAACCATGGATCAGCACCGCTTTGATCAGTTGCTACAAGAGGGCCTTGTGAAGCAAGCGCTGCCAGCGTACTTAGAGACTGTGATCGGACCTTTGCTTCGTGAAATTGGTGAGTCCACGCGGCTTGGAAAGCTCCGGATCGCTCATGAGCACATGGCAACCGCGCACTTGAGAACGTTTATTGGAGCCCTACGATTTCGCGAAACATTTACTGGTAGCGAGCCGAAGATTGTGATCACCACACCAACCGGACAGCTGCATGAGCTTGGAGCCCTTATGATCGCTGCGCTTGTCTCAGTCGATGGCTGGTTGCCCGTCTACCTAGGACCGAATACGCCGGCAGATGAAATCGCAGCGTGTGCAATGCAGTCTGGAGCGCGTGCGGTGAGTTTGTCATTGACCTATCCAGCCGATGATCCACGTATTCCCACTGAATTGACTCGATTGCGATCGCAACTTGACCAGAAGATCCCAATTTTTGTCGGTGGCTACGCTGCGGTGCATCATCAACAGTTAATTGGCCGATTGGGCCTTCAATCACCGCCATCCTTAAATGGACTGCGGCAAACGTTAAACGAACTTCGCGATCGAGGGTTCAGGCTACAATCGGCGTGACTTTAGAAGATCTCAAAGTAATGTTCGCAAAGGGTCAGTCACTGACTCTTGAGATCCATGCATTTGAAGGAATTATCTATCTGGTGAAGATCGTGACAGAGGTAGAGGAAACCATGTTGAAAAAAGCGGATGGTGACATTCAGGTGTTTAAGTCGTCAACACAGGCTGGTATGGCATTGGCTGACGTGGGGGGAACGGACGCTGTCATTGTGCACCAATGTGCGTATGACGAAGTGATTGGTCATGAGCCATACCAAACTGAGGATCCATCCCTGCGTACGCCAATGGACTTACGGCTACTCGCTGGTCTCAGCTAGCTTCTGAGCTGGTTTCTTCGTTCACAAAGCGACGCATAATCGGGCGTGTTGTCTCCAGTTAAAATGCCGTGGCGAATCGCGAAATCAATGATCACCAGGTTGCAGTTGTATTTAAAAGCGTCCGTTGTTTCGATGATTACCAATACGTCTTGAATTGGTAGTCGTTCAAACGATTCTACTTCACCATCCTGGCACATTGGTACGAAGCTATCTGGGAGTTCGAGATCATAACAGTACAAAACATCGCGTTTTAATCCGCGTCCATCGGTGTATCGATAGCTTACTGCCCCTGTTGCAATCGATTGACTGGCTTGAGCTTCTGAAATGCCAGCTTCTTCGGCACACTCTTTGATTAAATTTTCGAAGAGACCAACTCCAGCTGGTTGTCCACCAGCAACTATATTATCGAGTTTGCCAGGAAATGTTGGTTTGCTCTGTGATCGCTTTGCAACCCACAACTCTATGCCAGCTTGTGTCCTTACAAAGCCATTGAGATGCACGCCAAAGGTTAGGCAACCAAGCGGTGCGGTCAATGTGCGCTCCATTACAAACCGAGTCGGGTCTGTCACTGATGCTTTGACAGGAAAGGGTTCACCAACCCAGCCCCAGAGCAATCCTTCTTCGTATGCGTCTTTTGCAAATCTCGCGAAGAGTTGATTGAGATCTCCTTCAGACAGGCCTGGAATCACTAGACCCGATTCTGATTCTTGCCACAGACCAAAACTTAATCCACGTTCTTTGAAATTATCTTGAACATAACCAAGTAACGCATCTCCCTGTAACCAGGGTGTCCATGATTGAAGATCGGCGTTGTGCGCGCGGTCGAAATGGTCGAGAAAACTCAAGGGTGTCTCCAATAGTATGTGAATAATGGGATGAGCATACCCATTGCCAGTACGCGGACAAGGTGATGTGTCGTTACATAGAGTCCATCAGGACTGGTTTTTATGCAACCACTGGCATTACTTGAAGTCCTTCAGGCATAAATGCGAGTTGGGTATCTGATAGTGGTATATTGATTTTTAACTAGGTTATATCAGCACCAACTGCTGCTACAATCTGGCCAATACATTCGGGTGAATAGCAGAAGAGCAATCGTCTTAGTCAAGATCAGTAAGCCTTGTTTCAGGATGTCGATCGCGAGGTACCATCCGAATCTGATCATTGCAATAGAAATAAAATACCATGGAGCATTTACTAGTTCTATTTCCGAAAAATTGATTGAGCAGTCACTATGGTGCCAGTAAGTAAAACGCGGGAGTAGTCACCCTAAGTTCTTTAAGAACCTGTGTCATCAACCAAGCGAAGGCCACAAGCAAAATTCAAATCATGAAATCTGAGCTTCCGAAAGCTTTTGATATGTAATGGGCCTCGGGAACATAAAAAATCAGAGAGGTAATCACTGTTAAACTGCCAGTTTACGGTCGTGGTAGTCGCCGCTTGGGATATCGATCCGACTACCTGGTGAGCGATGGCAACGGTAGGCGTGAGATTTCCGGGGTCCGGTCATTTGGGCACTAACTTTTCCCATGCCCAGTAATTGTTGATTGAGATGCCCTAGGGTAAGCAGAATAAGAACCATCGTAAGCAAAAGTAATTACAGGTTCACTGGTCAGTTTTCTGTGTGGTTCAGAACCGCCGGGGTCACGTGGCTGCCTAGAACGGTGCCGATAAGCATTATTGCGAATTCCGTTGCATCGACACCCTAGTCGAGTGATTCTCTATTAAGGCAAACTTAGATTACCACTGCGAAGATGGGTACAATCTAAGCAAGCGGGATTTCGATGGCTTCGAAGACAATGACTGATGCTGCTGACACCAATCCAAAAACAAGTGAAGGCTGACGCATTAGGCATCGTCGACTTGTAGTTCGATCACCCCCTTATCATTAATTCGGATAGGGAAAGTCGATACCTGTCCATAGGCAGGCGCAGACAGTGCTTGGCCTGTCTTGACACAAAATCTTGCGCCGTGTCGCGGGCATTCAATCTCACCGTTGATATAGAGACCACCACAGAGTTCGGCACCATCGTGTGTACACAAATCTTCGATCGCATAGACCGCATCACCTTCACGAAAAACCAACACATCCATCTCATCAAGCTCAAAGCGCTCATAAGCTCCATCGACGAGTGCATCGATCGTTGAGATTTCAATCCAACTGCTCATAACGCCTCCTAAAATAAACCTGCCTCTAGACGTGCTTCTTCCGTCATCCTGCTTGCGTCCCAAGGCGGATCAAAGATCATTTGTATGTCTGCTTGGTCGACTCCCGACAGTGCTTCAATCTTTAGTTTGATATCTCGGGCCATGATGGGTCCCATACCACAGCCAGGGGCTGTCAACGTCATATCTACTCTGACATGCGTTCGACCATCGATGAGTTTGGAGATTCTCAAATCGTAAATTAAACCCAATTCAACGATATTCACTGGAATTTCCGGGTCATAGCTCTGTTTGAGCACATCCCACACTTGATCTTCTAGTGACAGTGTATCCATTGTGCGATGCTGCTTTGGGGCTTCAACACCAAGCCTGGCGAGATCGTCAGTCTCAATCCGGACCAAACGGCTACCAATGTCGAGCGTTAAGGTATCTCCAAGCGCCTGCATGACTGTGACTATCTCTCCGACACCAATGGTCAAAGGAATCCCCTGAGGGACTTGTTTCCCCGTCACATTCTCAAGGACGGTCAGTTCAGAGCCTTTGTCGAGTGTCGCAAAGGAGATCATCAGTCTGTCAGCATTCCTATCACGCGATCGAGTGCCTCAAGGAAACGATCCACCTCATCAACTGTGTTGTAAAACGCCACCGAGGCGCGCGCCGTTCCTGGCAGCCCAAAATGCTCCATCGTTGGCATGGCACAGTGATGGCCTGTTCGTACCGCGAACCCGAGTTGATCAAGAAGCGTCCCGACATCGGTGGGGTGCGCGCCTTTGACATTGAATGAACACACACTTGTCCAGTGTTCGGGGTGACCCAATACATCGACTTTTTTGCGACTCAGCATGGCCTCAATAAGATGTTGATGGACTTGGTGTTCATGGGCGATAGCAGCATCAAAATCGATGGATTCAAGGTAGTCTAGAGCCCTCGCAAACCCAATGGTATCGGCGATATTCGGCGTCCCTGCCTCGAATTTCCAAGGCAGTTCGTTGTATGTCGTTCCACTAAAGCTCACACGATCAATCATATCGCCACCGCCTTGCCAAGGCGGGAGAGACTCCAGTAATTCACGTTGGCCAATCAATACACCGATCCCAGTTGGACCACAGCATTTGTGTGCACTCACTGCGTAGAAATCCGCGTGAAGATCCTGCACATTGACTCGCATATGTGGTGCCGCCTGCGCTCCATCAATCACTGAAAACGCACTATTGTCCTTTGCCAATTGAATAAATCCCGAGATATCATTGATCGCTCCAATGGCATTTGAGACATGCCCTATCGCTATGACGGCAACTTTGTGTTCTTTACACAGGTTCTTCGCTGACTCCAAACACAAGGTTCCTGTGGCATCGACCGGAATTGGAATGACCTGAATTCCAATTCGAGACTCAAGTTGTTGCCAAGGGACTATATTCGCGTGATGTTCAGTTTCGCCAACTAACACCACATCACCGGATTTGAGACCAGTTGAGAGAGTATTGGCGACGAGATTCAGAGCTTCGGTCGCTCCTCGGAGGAGGATGACTTCTCCAGTGTCTTCAACTCCAAACCATTGCCCAATTCGTGCGCGCGCGCCCTCATACGCGTCGGTTGCCTCACCGCTTAAGGTATGGACTCCACGATGGACGTTGGAGTTGTAGCGATCGTAGTAGTCACTGATCGACTCGATGACTGTTGTTGGCTTTTGTGACGTTGCAGCGTTGTCAAAGTAGACTAACGGTTGTCCGTTAACTTCACGCGATAAAATCGGAAAATCATCGCGAACACTTGCGAGATCAAACATCGACAGATTCCTTGAGCTCGGCGATCAGTTCACCATGCTTCAATTCCCCCAAGAGTTGCGTCTCGACCAATTCTCGGATGTCTCGATGCTCAATTTTCTCGACGATTTTTTCTGCAAAAGCGTATTGCAGGAAGGCGCGGGCGTTGGCCTCTGACAGTCCACGACTTTTCAAGTAGAAAAGCTCAGTCTTATTGAGACTACCAACAGTACACCCATGTGAAGCGGTTACATCGTCGGCATAGATTTCGAGTTCTGGTTTTGGATTCACGCGAGCAGATTCTGACAACAAAAGGTTTGCAATAGACTGCTCAGTCGCTGATCGTTGTGAATCTTTGCAGATCAGGACGCGACCATTAAATGTCGCCTCCCCTTTCCCATCGACCATATTTCTGAAGGTCATTTCACTGTTGGTTTCACCGACCACATGGTCAATCGCCAGATGTGTATCGTGGTATTGAGTGCCGCTTGTGATGGCAAGTCCGTTCACCGAAGCCGATGCCTCGCGCCCAACTAGAGCAATGTAAATATCGTTCCGAGCTAATTTCGATCCGAACTCAATCGTTTGTAGTCGGTAGTTCGCATTTTCACTACATTCAACATCGAGATTGGAAAACACGTGAGCAGTAGCGTTGGCTGCTTGAAAGCGCACATGCGTGACCGATGAATCACGTGATAACGCCACCAGACAACGTAGTGAGCTGAGATTTGCCGACTCAATATCGGTTGATTCGAATTGTTCGACCAGGGTCAGCTGTCCACCCGCCTCAACTCGCAATACGAGTGTTGCGAAACCTGCTGAGCTCGCCTGATTCGCAAGGTGATGCAGATTTAGAACCACCGACGCAGTTTTTTGGATCGTAAGCACCAACCGATTGTTTTCAAGTGCAGCCTGGGTAAGACCAAATCCATGGGCCTGACTCATCCTGTCAAGGCGTGTCTGCTCGGATGCGGTCAGCGTATTCTCAGATACTGCGCATCCGTCGACCTTGGGGACATTGACAAATTGACCGCCCGTCAATGCAAATTGTTCTGTAGTCTGCGGACTTGCCGGTTGCCATGTAGTGCGTGCAAGGCCCCGGATCGGCACATATTTCCATGACTCGACACGTTTGGTGGGTAAGCCAACTGCTAGCGCTTCTGACGCACAGACGTCCTTGACGTCAGCTAACCACTCACTGAATCCGCTCATGCTGCTTCGATCCCTTCGTAGCCTTCGCGCTCGAGCCTTTCAGCCAGCGTATGGTCACCTGATAATTTGATTTCACCATGCGCCAACACGTGCACAAAGTCGGGTTTCACAATGTCGAGTAAGCGTTGGTAGTGCGTGATGAGTAAGACGCTACATTCTGGCGAGCGCATTCGGTTGATTCCTTCGCCAACAATACGAAGCGCATCAACGTCGAGGCCGGAGTCTGTCTCATCAAGGAGCGCGAGCGTTGGCTCAAGTAGTTGCATCTGCAGGATTTCATTCCGTTTCTTTTCGCCACCTGAGAAGCCTTCGTTGACGTTACGATGCAGGAAGGATTCATCCATTTGCATGACTTTGAGTTTTTCACGCACGAGTTTCAAAAAGTCACCAGCTTTTAACTCAGGGAGTTCGCGATGTTCTCGTATGGCGTTCACTGCTGCTTTCAACAAATAAATGTTTTTGACACCTGGAATTTCAACGGGATACTGGAAAGAGAGAAACACACCGGCCCACGCACGCTCCTCAGGCTCTAAATCGAGTAGGTTTTGACCCATGTAGATGACTTCTCCGTCGGTCACTTCGTAGTCGTCGCGGCCGGCAAGCACCGACGATAATGTGCTCTTACCGGAGCCATTTGGCCCCATGATGGCATGTATTTCACCAGTACCGATCTCAAGATTAATGCCTTTGAGGATGGGCTTATCACTAACCCGTGCGTGTAGATTGCGAATAGACAGCATCAGCCGATTGCTCCTTCAAGTGTGATACCAAGGAGTGCTTCGGCCTCGACGGCAAACTCCATCGGAAGTTTTTGGAAGACTTCTTTACAGAAACCATTGACGACCATGTTGAGTGCGTCCTCTTCACTCATGCCACGCGTCCTCAGGTAGAACAACTGGTCATCACTGACTTTTGACGTTGTGGCTTCGTGTTCAAGTTGAGCGCTGGGTTCTTGAGCCTCAACGTATGGGAATGTGTGCGCACCACACTGATCGCCGATTAGTAGCGAATCGCACTGTGTGAAATTCCGTGCATCAACAGCACCGGGCAGGACCTTCACCAATCCTCGATAGGCATTTTGACCGCGGGCAGTCGAAATACCTTTTGAAATAATTGTTGAACGCGTGCGTGGGCCAATATGGACCATTTTTGTGCCGGTATCTGCTTGTTGCTTCTTCCCAGCAACTGCTACTGAGTAGAACTCGCCAACGGAATCTGCTCCTTTTAAGACGCAACTTGGATATTTCCAAGTGATGGCGGAGCCTGTTTCAAGTTGTGTCCAACTGATCTTGGCTCGATCACCACGGCACTCACCGCGCTTGGTTACAAAATTATATATTCCTCCTTTGCCTTCATCGTCACCAGCAAACCAGTTTTGTACTGTTGAGTATTTGATCTCGGCATCGGTTTCAGCAACCAGTTCGACAACCGCCGCGTGCAATTGATTTTCGTCACGTTGTGGTGCTGTGCATCCTTCAAGATATGACACATATGAGCCTTCCTCAGCGACAATGAGTGTACGTTCAAACTGCCCTGTGTTTTGCTGGTTAATCCGGAAGTAAGTCGAGAGCTCCATCGGACACCGAACGCCCTTCGGGATGTAAACGAACGAGCCATCCGAGAATACTGCCGAATTGAGAGCGCCATAATAGTTGTCGTTTTGAGGAACGACCGAGCCCAGAAACTTTCTCACAAGCTCAGGGTGGGAATGAACGGCTTCTGATAACGGGCAAAAAACAACCCCCGCTTCATGTAACTTTTCCTTAAAAGTTGTTACCACACTAACCGAATCGAAGACCGCGTCGACAGCGACACCTGCGAGCATCTTTTGTTCTTCAAGTGGAATCCCGAGTTTGTTGTACGTTTCGATCAATGCAGGATCGACTTCGTCTAGGCTTTTCGGTCCATCGCCTTGCTTTTTCGGCGCAGAAAAATAACTGATTGCCTGGAAATTAATTGGTGGGTAGTCAAGGTGCGCCCATTCAGGTGGTGTCATCTCAAGCCATTTGGCATAAGCCTCCAGCCGCCATTCCAATAACCACTTAGGTTCACATTTGCGGGTCGAGATTTCACGAATGACATCCTCATTCAAACCCGGCGGTAGTGTGTCGGATTCGATGTCGGTCACGAACCCATATTTATAGTCCTGGTCGACTAGTTGATCGATCTCTTGTTGACTCATCAGTACACCTCCAAAGTCTCGATACGGCGATCGGATCGCGCATAGAGCGTGTGTGGGCTGATCAGGTCTTCCAACGTCGTTTTTGTCAGAATGTGATCCACCTGATCACCTAATTCCCGCCACCGTGACATCACTGAACAATGGTCGGTGAGCCGGCACAGCGTTTCATCTGTCCCGCACTCAGTTATCGCCGTCGGTCCCTCGATGGCCTCAATGATTACTTTGACCGGGATTTGTGACGGTGCTTTCGCCAAGCTGTAACCGCCTCGAGCGCCTTGCCTTGATGTCAGCACACCACCTTTAACCAAGAGTTTGAGCAACTTTATGCATGTTGGTTTCGGGATGGATGATTCGTCAGACAACTGCCCTGCTGACCACAGAACATCAGGATACTTTGCCATTTGAGCTAAGATCACTGAGGCGTAGTCAGTCAGTTTTGACAGTCGTACCATCGGCGCACCACAAATAAATTCCGGGTATGCATTATATAGGACTGATTAAGTCCTATATCAAGCGTTTATGTGGATTTCGCAACCAATTGTGCCGCTTCCGCCTTCAGCCGTTGCAGCATGGAGGCAAGTCCATTCGCCCGTGTTGGCGATAAATGCTGAGATAAACCAATCGCTTCGACGAATTCAGGTTCTGTTTTGATTATGTCTTCTGCGGATGCATCGGAATACAAACGTACGACCAGCGCGATCAAACCTGAGACGATCGCAGCATCTGAATTCGCGCGAACGGACACATGGGATGCCTCACCGTCGACAACCATCCAAACCTGCGATTGACAGCCTCGGACTAAATTCGTTTGGTTTTTTTCTGATTCATCGAGCGGTTCAAGATCCTTGCCGAGATCAATCAAATATTGGTATTTGTCCATCCAGGAATCAAAAAACTGAAATTCGTCAATGATTTCTTGCTGTCTTTCAATCAATTGCATGTGTGGTCTCACTTCAAAAGGTCACGACAGGGTATACTCCGTCGCAAATTCACGAAACTGACAGGTAGTTATGTCCGACGCTCATTCAATCCAAGTCACATCTGAAACTTTTGAGACAGATGTTCTCCAAAAATCACAGGAAACCCCTGTTCTTGTTGATTTTTATGCAGAATGGTGCGGCCCCTGTAAAACGCTGGGTCCCATGCTTGAAGGACTTGCTGATGAATATGCCGGTGCATTTGTTTTAGCCAAGGTCGATGCGGATGCCGAGCAAATGCTTGCGGCAGGTATGGGTGTGCGTTCGTTGCCGACTGTTGTCCTTTTTAAGAAGGGCCAACCGGCTGATCACTTCATGGGAGCGTTGCCAGAAGGGGAGATTCGTGCCATTTTGGATAAGCATGTTGAGCGAGTCGAAGCATCTCTGCTCGAACGTGCCGCTGAGCTTGTCGAATTAGGTCAATATGACGAAGCGATTGCTTTGTATCAGCTGATTACCGCCGATGACCCAGAAAACTATGACGCGTATCTTGATATGGCGCAGGCCCTACTAAAAAAAGGTGATTTAGACAGTGCTGAAGCGATTATCGAGCGTCTCCCAGATGCACATCGGATGGATCCAAGAGCAAAGTCGATTGCTGCGGGCAAGGCATTTCAGGATTTATTAGCGGGCGCCCCTGATCGCGCAACTTGCGAATCTCGCATCGAGGTTAGTGACGAGGACAGTGAGGCCCGTTATTTCTTGGCCTTACACTTAATGGTCTCCGATGACGTCGAGTCAGCGATTACGCATTTATTAGCCATCATTCGGACAGATCGTCGATATAACGACGATGCTGCGCGTTTGTTATTGATTCAAATTTTTGATCGGTTGGGTAATGACGATCCGCGAACACGAACAGGCCGCAGAAAGCTTGCGACTCTGTTGATGGTGTAACCGTGAGCGAAAAGCCAACGAACTTTATTCGGACAAAGATCGCCGACCAAATTAAACAGGGTCAACTGACGGAAGTCGTCACGCGTTTTCCACCAGAGCCCAATGGGTATTTGCACGTTGGTCACGCGAAGAGTATCTGCCTCAACTTTGGATTGGCTGAAGAGTTTGGTGGGCGTTGCCATCTTCGATTTGATGACACCAACCCCGAGAAAGAATCTCAGGAATATATTGATGCAATTGAAGCAGATGTACGTTGGCTTGGGTTTGACTGGTCAGCACTCTGCCACACGGCTGACTATTTTCAGCAACTCTTTGATTGGGCATTGCATTTAATCCGAAATGGGGATGCCTACGTCGATGAGCAGTCAGCGGAAGCAATGCGAGCCAACCGGGGAACATTGACGGAGCCTGGAATCGATAGTCCTTATCGTGATCGCTCATCCGAAGAAAACGAAGCGCTATTTCTAAAAATGCGTGATGGCGAGTTACCTGTAGGGGCGGCTGTTCTTCGAGCGAAGATTTCGATGTCGGCCCCGAATTTGAATCTTCGCGATCCAGCGTTATATCGCATTCGGCATCTATCACATCCACGGGCTGGTGATCAGTGGTGTATTTATCCCACCTATGACTATGCCCACGGTCAAAGTGATGCGATCGAAGGAATCACGCACTCGTTATGTACGCTCGAGTTTGAAGATCACAGACCACTGTACGAGTGGCTCTTGAAAAAACTGCCAGTCCCTCATCGTCCAAAACAGACTGAATTCAGTCGCCTTGAGCTTGAGGGGACTGTAACCAGTAAGCGGAAGTTAAACGCCCTGGTTGAGAGCGGTTATGTATCAGGGTGGGATGATCCGCGGATGCCGACAATCGCTGGGATGCGTCGTCGGGGTTACTCACCCGAAGGAATTCGCTTGTTCTGCGAACGCATCGGCGTCACTCGGAAGCCTAACATAATAGAACTACAGATTCTTGAGGGTTCGATACGTGATGACCTTGAATGGCGTGCGCACAAAGCGATGGCTGTGTTAAATCCGCTGAAGGTAGTGGTCATGAACTGGGATCAAGTCCCTTTAGAGCTGGATGTTTCCTGGCACCCTAAGCGGCCTGAATTAGGATCTCGCACCATGCTTTTCGGTCGCGAGCTTTCGATCGATCGGTCCGATTTTGAACTTGATCCACCGGATGGATTTTTCCGACTATCCCCAGGCGGTAGCGTTCGTTTGAAGTATGGATTCATTGTCGATTTCGAGGACCTCGTACTTGATGCTGAAGGGCAGGTATCTGAAGTCCATGTGCGATACGATCCAGAAACCCGTTCAGGCCAGGATCAATCAGGCCGAAAGGTCAAGGGTACTATTCATTGGGTCCACACAGCATCCGCGAGGGCGGTCGATGTGCGTTTGTATGATCGACTCTTCACAGTGCCGAATCCTGGAAACTATGAAGATCCTGCATCAGTCATAAATCCGGAATCATTGATCGATGGCCAAGCATTGGTTGAGCCTGCACTCGGAACACTAATGCCCGATGCCTATTTCCAATTCGAGCGTGTTGGCTTTTTTAAACAAGATTCTGAGAGTCCTGATGGCCGGATCATTTATAACCGTTCTGTGACATTGAAAGACGCATGGGCCAAGAAAAAGTAACGCTACCACCGACGGAGATCGTCGATCCGACTGGTCGAGAGTTTGACCGGCTCCCGGTTGCCCTGCAACTAGAGCGTTTGTTGGCGTCGCAGGTTCAAGCAGTTAAGGCGATAAAAAAAATTACAGATCAACTTGCCGCCGCTGTCGAGGCTGCGACAGACCGTCTTAGTGGGAGTGAAGGGCGTATAGTGTATGCCGGTGCAGGCTGTTCTATTCGGATTGGTGTCCAGGACGGTGTCGAACTGGTCCCGACATTTGGATGGCCCCTGAATCGTCTGATCTATTTGATTGCAGGGGGTGCGAAGGCGCTTGCTGAATCGGTCGAGGGTGCCGAGGATAACGTCGATGATGCGGTTGTACAGGTCGAACAACAGTGTCTCACTGCCTCAGATGTGGTCATTGGTATTGCAGCCTCGGGAAATACACCATTTACCTGTCAGGTTCTCGCAGCAGCCAAAGTGCAAGGTGCTTTGACCATCGGCGTAAGTTCAAATCCGACCGGTCAACTGATTGCGATCGCCGAGTATGGTTTGGTCACTGAAACTGGCGCTGAAGTCCTTGCTGGTTCCACTCGGTTGGGTGCCGGTACGGCGCAAAAGGTATTACTGAATTCGTTTTCCACAGCTCTTATGACGCAACTTGGGCGTGTACTCGGTAATGAGATGCTCTGTGTCCAAGCAACTAATGCGAAACTGAAAGATCGCCAGGCGCGAATCTTGGCAGGCCAAATCGATGGGTTTGACCAGTCGCGTGCATATCAGCTGTTGCGTGAACTGAATTGGGATTTACGCACAGGCCTATTAGTCGCGTCGGGGTGGGAGCGACAAGATGCCCAAGAAGCTCTCGCGGATGAGCGTCCTTTTAGTGAGTTGCTACGCTCCAGCTGATTGAGTATGGCCGTTAGTCTCGCACGCTGGGTCGAGTGTACACATCGCCTCATAATGCGAGAGGAAAATCTGCCCTGTCAGGTGCGCTTTGAAACCGACTCTGTCCAGGCGGTCCATCACAGGCCCTTTGACCTCTGACAAGTGAAATTTGATGTTCTGAGAATGCAGTCTTTCATTAATTGATTCGAGCACTTCAAGGCCTGACGCATCAATTTCGTTAATCGCGTGACAGAGCAACACCAAATCGGTCAGGCGTTTGTTTTTGCTGAGTAACTCATTGATGGCATCTTCGAAGGTATGACCGTTTAAAAAATACAGCATTTCATCCAAGCGGATGGCCAGAATTTTTTCACTCTTCAGGACGTCATGGCGGTTTGCATTTCGAAAGTGCTGGGTGCCAGGGATCTGACCGATGACGGCGAAGTGTGGACGCGCAATTTTTGCTAATAGAAAGCAAATTGAAACGACAATTCCGGCCACGATTCCGGCTTCGATTCCGATCCCTAGGACCACGACGATCGTTGTTAACATCGCCCCAAAATCGGGTTTAGAAAAGACCCAAACGCGATGGATCGCTTTCAAATCGACAAGAGATAGGACAGCCACTATGACTGTCGCAGCCAACACAGCTTTGGGAAGATATTCAAACAGGGGAGTCAAAAATAAGGCAGTCATTGCGATCATGATTGCCGTGATGACACCCGCGAGTGGTGTTTTTGCACCGGCTTCAAAATTTACCACTGAGCGGCTAAACCCACCAGTGACGGGAAACCCTCCGCCAAAACCACTGGCAATATTTGCTGCTCCCAATCCGATTAGCTCTTGGTTCGGCTGGATTCTTTCGCGGCGACGGGCGGCGAGAGTGTGGCCAACGCTAACTGTCTCAACAAAGCCAACGATCGAAATAAGAAACGCCGCAGGAAGGAGTTCTTTGGCAAGTGTTAGATCAAGCTCTGGCAATGAGGGTACCGGCAGTCCATCGGGTATATTGCCAACGATTGAAACACCTGCGTGATGCAAGGCGAAAAAACTAACAAAAGTCGTTGAAACAGTCACTGCCACCACCGGTCCGGCCTTAGTCACACTCCCGGCAACGGCCGCAGTCATCCCGATTTTTATCAATAGAGGTTCGAGCCCACTTCGGACCCAAAATAGAAAGATCATCGAGGAAATACCGATGACTAACGTCGGTAAATTGGTCTCATTCAGATGTGTTGTCAAATTGAGCAGAATTGATGGGATGTCGTGACCGTGCACTGGGATGCCCAAGATGTGCTTGAATTGACTAACTGCGATCAAGATCGCTGAGGCGCTGATAAAGCCAGAGATCACCGGGTGTGAGAGGAGATTGGCAAGAAATCCTGCGCGAGCAACACCAAGTCCCGTGAGGATGGCGCCTGATAGCAGGCTCAGCAAGATCGCTGCACCCAGGTATTCCGGTGAACCTTGCGTGGCGATTGGATCAATTGCTGCAGCTGTCATTAACGAAATGATAGCGACAGGCCCAACAGCAAGCGTCATACTTGAGCCTAGGAGTGCATAAGCGAAAAGAGGCAGGATTGACGCATACAGACCAACTTCTGGTGGTAATCCAGCAAGCATGGCGTATGCGAGTGACTGAGGAATCAGCATGATGGTGACGACGACAGCTGCAAGCGTATCGTCGCTCAGTTTCGAGCGATTGTAGGCCTTAGCCCAGTGAAATAGTGGTGGTCTTAGCACGTTCGGATATCACGAGTCATTCTCGTCCATTGAATACGAGGTAAAAGTCCATTGAAATGGTGTTGCTGGCGATGAAAGCTCGCAACAGGACCAAGGCAACGTAGGATATTTTGGTTGCTTGCTAGCATGAGACGCCCGTCATATCCATATTTAGCCATGACACCCTCACCGCATTCGATCCTTTTAGTCATGCAGACATGTTGGTCTACCGATCGCCTATGACAACCGATGAGCGATATCGACGACGCTTAAGCCCGCTTTGTCCACTGTCTCGATGAGCGTGTTGACATCCTGTTTGCCAGCCTCAGAAAGCGCCCACAACTTGGCACAACGCGCTCCGGAACGGCAATAAGTCAAAACAGGCCCTGGTACTTCCGACAGCAATGCAGCATGTTGTGCAACATTAGTGTCTGTGATGTTAGCGCCATTGACTGGCAGATAACGGAATTCAAGGCCAAGAGCGTGCGCTTTCTGCGCCATCGAGTCGGCGTCTGCATGCGGTTCACCCTCTTCATCAGGGCGGTTACAAATTACGGCGTTAAAACCAGCTTCCTTAACCGCTTCCAAATCATTTATGGTGAGTTGGTCAGCGACAGACAGTTCAGTTGTCAATTGACGAATAATCATGGCGCCTCCTTAGACGGAATCGAGCGGAATTTTGAGATAGCGTACGCCGTTCTCTTCAGCGGGCGGTAATTCTCCAGCTCGCATATTGACTTGCACCGATGGCAGGATTAGTGATGGCATACTCAGTGATTGATCTTTCGCTCTGCGCATTGCGACGAATTCGTCTTCTGAAATGCCATCGTGGACGTGAAGATTGCAGGCTTTTTGCTTGCCAACAGTCGTTTCGTACTGCATCTCACGACCATTGGGCATGTAGTCATGGCACATGAACATTCGTGTTGTCGGTGGTAGTGCCAACAGTTTTTGGATGCTCTGATAAAGAACACGTGCATCACCGCCTGGGAAATCACAACGCGCCGTTCCAGAATCTGGCATAAACATTGTGTCACCAACAAAAAGTGAATCACCGATTTTGTAGGTCATGCAAGCCGGTGTATGCCCAGGGGTATGTATTGCTTTCGCTACGAGTCCGCCGATCGCGAAGGAGTCGCCGTCGACGAATAAATGATCAAACTGGGACCCATCACGACAGAAATCCGGCTCGACATTGAATAGATTGCCAAAAATTTGTTGCACATCGGTGATGTGGGCACCAATACCGATTTTGCCACCGAGATGCTTGTGTAAATATGGAGCAGCTGACAAGTGATCAGCGTGAACATGGGTTTCTAGAATCCATTCGACCGTTAAGTTTTCGTCCGTAACCATTGAGATGACTTGTTCTGCGCCATCTGTTTTTGTTCTGCCACTTGCCCCCTCATAGTCGAGTACTGAGTCGATGATCGCACAAGCAGACGAATCAGGATCCTTGACAAGATAGGTTAACGTCCATGTTTTGTGATCAAAGAATGCTCGGACATCAGGTGCCACGGAAATCTCCTCTGCGCTATAGCGCTTGGTTATAAGCTTATATCACTCGATCTTATGATTCGATATTATCTGTTATATGTTGACCTTGAGGTAAATCAACGATGATTGAATTTACACCGATGCTGTGTGTGTCAGGGGGCTTCTTAATCGGATTGTCTGCAAAGCCGTATTTGTCCTTTGGATGTATCCTTGGGATATCGGGAATTATTGCCCACACCCTAAATTTTTATTTTGTCCCGGGCCCATGGCGGCCTTTTTTTAATCGGTTTAGTGGGATAGCCTGCAGTGGTATAGATGGCTTCGCCATCGCCGCATGAATTTGAACCCAAGAGTCTGATTCCGATGATGATTGGCGGCTTTCTGGTGGGCTATGGCACACGTGTTAGTTCAGGGTGTATCAGTGGCCTCGGCATTTGCTATATTTCACGACTTTCGGAACATTTGATCTTTGCGATCTGCAGTTATGTGGCGGTAGCAGTGATCACCGTTTTTGTTCGTCATTTAACGCAGGGTGCGTCATACCCAAGATTATCGCATTTGTGCTCGGCGCTGTCTTTGGTGGTGGGTTATCCTTAGCCAGAATGACGACTCCGTCAAAGATCGTTAACTTCCTTGTTAACACAGGTACCTGGAGTCCGAGCTTGATTTTCTTGATGGGCTGTGGGAGTCCAGTGGCAGCGGTCGGCTTTTTGATTCTGAAAAAGCTTGAAAAGCTGACGGTTTTTGACGATGTTCAGGTACCGACAGATTGCGTGATCGATCAGTGATTAGTGATCGAAATTGGTTGTATTGGCTGGAGCGTTTCAGATCTTTGTCCGGACCCAGCGTTCGCGTTTGTCCTACTGGAACCTAAGATTATCATCCCGTATTTAATTGCTTTGGTTCTCGGTAGTCTTGCTAACGATCAAATCCAACGGTAGCGTTTGATCTTTCTAACGACTCAAAGGGTGCTCCATTGTCGCTTGAATCAACCGAAGCTTTCGAACGGCTTTCCTTAAAAACATATACCGAAAAAGCGTACCTCGATTATTCGATGTACGTTATTTTGGACCGCGCTCTTCCTCATATCGGCGATGGATTAAAACCAGTTCAACGGCGCATTATTTATGCGATGAGTGAACTGGGTTTATCCGCTCAATCCAAGCATAAGAAATCAGCGCGAACAGTTGGTGATGTGCTTGGTAAGTTCCATCCCCACGGCGACTCTGCATGCTACGAAGCAATGGTGCTGTTGGCGCAACCGTTCTCTACGCGCTATCCACTGGTCGATGGCCAGGGAAATTGGGGTAGTCCAGACGACCCAAAAAGCTTCGCTGCAATGCGCTATACCGAAGCACGTCTTACACCCATTGCGAAAATCTTGCTCGACGAATTGGGTCGAGGGACGGTTGATTGGCAGCCAAATTTCGATGGTACCCTCAAAGAACCCAAGTTACTTCCAGCGCGTGTGCCATCGATCCTTCTCAACGGAACTACAGGTATTGCAGTCGGTATGGCGACTGACATACCGCCACACAATTTGCGTGAAGTTGTGAACGCCGCCGTTCATCTGCTTGATGATCCTGACGCTTCGGTTGACGAGTTGATGCGACTTGTCCCGGGTCCAGATTATCCGACGACTGCTGAAATTATTTCTCCTTCAGCAGATTTGACGAGGATCTATGAAAACGGTAACGGATCGATCCGGATGCGTGCGACCTATATATTTGAAGATGGCGATATCGTGATTAATGCGTTACCACACCAGGCATCTCCAGCGCGTATCCTTGAACAAATCGCCGCACAAATGCAGGCCAAGAAATTACCAATGATTGTCGATTTGCGTGATGAGTCAGATCATGAAAACCCGATTCGTTTGGTATTAACTCCGCGTTCAAATCGAGTGAACGCTGAAGAAGTGATGACGCACTTGTTCGCGACCACTGACCTCGAGAAAACCTATCGTGTGAACTTGAACATGATTGGTGTTGATGGTCGCCCACAGGTAAAGTCACTACGTTCAATTCTGAGCGAATGGCTTGATTGGCGTCGTCAGACGGTGACTCGACGATTAACCCATCGTCTCGATCAGGTGATGGACCACCTGCATATTTTAGAAGGATATTTGGTCGCTTACCTGAATATCGACGAGGTGATTCGTATAATCCGCGAAGAGGATGAACCGAAACACGAATTTATGGTTCGATTTAAACTCAGTGAAATCCAAGCGAATGCCATTCTTGATCTTCGGTTGCGTTACTTAGCCAAGCTCGAGGAAGTGAAAATTCAAGCAGAGCAAAAAGAGCTTGAGAAAGAGCGGAAGTATCTGGAAGGAGTGCTCGGTTCTCGCATAAAAATGACGCGATTGATGCGAGATGAGCTTACACAGGATGCAGAGACCTATGGAGATAAGCGTCGTTCGCCAATTGTCGTGAGACAGGAAGCGCGTGCTCTCCGTGAGGATCAGTTAGTCGCATCAGAGCCTGTGACCGTCGTGTTGAGTGATAATGGTTGGATTCGGTCTGCCAAAGGCCACGACATCGATCCTCGCGCCCTAACCTATAAATCTGGAGATCAATATCTGACTTCAGCTCAGGGCCGCTCAAACCAGCCGCTAGTCGCATTTGATACAACAGGACGTGCATATTCGTTACAGACACATACACTGCCGTCGGCACGGAGTCAGGGTGAGCCGTTATCGGGTCGGATTGATTTGGCAACTAACGCTAAAATCGCTCAGCTAGCGCTTGCCGATGAAACAACTCAATGGGTATTAGCAACTGACCATGGGTATGGATTTATCTGCAAGCATGGAGCTCTCCTCGGCCGAAACAAAGCCGGTAAGTCTGTCGTGAACGTGGGTGAAGCGAAATTGTTACCGCCTGCTGAAATTGGCGATACAGAATTATCACGCATTGCCGTTGTGGTCTCGAGTGGGCACCTATTAGTTTTCGAAGCACATGAGTTGCCGGAGCTTGTCAAAGGCAAAGGGAATAAATTGGTTCAAATACCACCTGCGCTCCTTAGAGAGGGGCACCGTGTCAGGGCGATCACGGTCTTACCACCACTTCGATCACTTCGGGTCATTGCGGGTAAGCGGCATGTCACGTTATCCCCATCAGATCTTGAGAATTTTGTCGGAGAACGCGCACGTCGCGGGAAACTCCTACCGCGCGGATTCCAACGTGTGGATGTGCTTGAGGTGGAATCATGAGGCTGCTTTGGTTTGTCAGTGACGCGATCCATCGTGAGGCACTTAACGCTGCCTTGTGCGATGCGCATTTGAACAACGAAGAAAGACACCATCGTCGACCTAAAGATCTGTTAGTTCCACCGACGTGTGATTGTATCGAGATGTCAATCGATACACTGGATGAAAGCCTTCTCGCAGCGCATGCTGAAGAGGCGAACACTGATTATTTATTAGTTCGCGAGGAGCGCCCGAAACTTGCTGTATTCGACATGGATTCGACATTGATTCAGCAAGAAGTTATCGATCAACTTGCAGCTGCATTTGGTTTAGGCGACCAGGTGTCGGCGATTACCGAACCCGCGATGCGTGGCGAGCTCGACTTTATCGAGGGTTACACAGAGCGTCTAGGACTCTTATCAGGGCTTGCCGAGTCAGAACTCGATGTTGTCTATCAACGTCTCACGCTGATGCCCGGTGCAGAGATTTTGACAGCGAACTTATCTGGTGCTGGGTTGCGTTTGGGCATTGTATCCGGTGGATTCTCCTATTTTGCCGACCAAATTGGTGATCGTCTCGGCATGGATTTTGTCTTATCTAATACGCTCGAGTGTCGAGATGGCCGAGTCACAGGCCGTGTGATTCCACCAATTATTGATGGATCGATGAAACTGCAAACGCTAACTACTGAGGCCCACATTCTGGGGATTGATTTGGTTGAGACATTGGCAGTTGGAGATGGTGCCAACGACATACCGATGCTCACTGCATCTGGAATCGGCGTTGCGCACCATGCGAAACCCAAGGTAAGTGATGCAGCAAACCATCGTCTGAATCACCACGATTTGAGCGCGTTGTCTTATCTCGTTAAATTTTGATTGCCAGATGCGTCTTCTGGCCAGTGTTGGTAAACTCGCCGGCTCTTTGACTGATTCTAGGGACGGAAGGTGACGCGACCCAGCTGGATATTGCCCGACGGCATGGAGGAATGTCTCCCCGACGAGGCGTGGGCGATCGAAGACGGTCGTCGTCGCTGCTTGGATCTTTTCCGCCAGTCTGATTTCGGCTTGATTATGCCGCCTATGGTTGAGTATCTAGATAGTCTGACCAGCGGTGTTGGCCAAGACTTGTCTGATCAAATCATGGTTGTTACGGACCGCGTATCAGGCCGTCTCCTGGGCATCCGCCCAGATATGACGCCACAGGCTGCGCGAATCGACGCACATGCATTGAATGAGTCTGGGACAACCCGTTTATGTTATTGCGGTAGTGTCCTTCGCGCGGTTGCGTCAGGCGGTGATTCCAGTCGTTCTCCGTTGCAGTTGGGCGTGGAGATTTTTGGTAATCCCGGTTTGTCGGCGGATGTCGAAGTGGTACAACTCGCACTCGACACGGTGCGATTATTCACTGCCGAACCATTA
>CACAXU010000003.1 GCA_902536515.1 uncultured Litorivicinus sp.
AACAGCCGGACTTTAATCTCGAGGTCAGTCTTCGGAACACACTGGCAGGCTAAGTGCCTGTTTCTTTCTAGATCTTTCTCGGAAAGGATACCTGGCCGCCCGGCAGGATAGTCTAAGTCTCCGGATAGAAGTTCAAACCTACAGTTACCGCAACTACCGGACGCACACTCGTAGGGAAATCCGAGACCCTGCTCCAGCGCTGAACGAAGCAGAAAATCATTATCACACTTAAACGAAACACCATCTTTGATCTGTACCTTCAATGAAAAAACTCCTCAGTCCTGAGACATCCCATGACTCTGAAAAATTAATGACTTAACTGTCACCGGCACCGTCCTGGATGGGAGCCGGATGCGGCCTAAGTCCACAAACTCAAACTCTTTAAACCGAAGACCGTCCAGCACTAGCAACGGTCTCTCGATCTGATACTCAGTGGTGAGTATTCGACCAACACTCTGAGCGAGATCCCGATCAAATAACAGGTAGAGCGGTCTACGAGGCCTCGTCCTGTCTGTATCGAGATAAAGGACAACTGCATCACAAAAACACCTCAAGACATCGTAGTCAAACTCGCCCGACCACTCAAAAGCCAACGCAAACTCGTCGTAGTCAGAAAGGTCAAACTCGACAACAGCCTGGGTCAGCCTCCTGGTAAGATCATCGACAGATAACTCGTCCGCATCAATTAGGAGGCGTATTACCGGTATGTTCTTCCTGGGCAGTAAAAGACCGGGATCAGACAAGTGTCCTGTGTTACCACTCACCTGAATATTAAACTCCGACGCCCCCAACGCGGTGGCTCGTATGCCGCCGGCTGAAGCCTTGATCCGAAAGCCGTTGGGCTGTTCATCAAGCATCTGACGTAGCTGATTACCAAGCGCCTGCCCGATATCGTTGTGACCATCTGCACCTGGGTCAGCAATGTATTCCGACACGCCACCAGAAAATATGGCGGTGTCTACGTCTGAAGGAACCTCCAACTCATCCGTCAACCATCGCGTATCGGGGCTAGTTTCTCTTCTCAAAACCTGAACTACGGTTTTGGCCAACTTCTCTCCGAGCAACTGAACCATGTCATCCGACAAGACATCACCTAGCCCAATCTCTATACCCATCGCGGCGAGCAACTCGGTCGCACGCGGCTCCAATCGAGTGATTCTCCGGTACTCGTCCCAAACCAACAGCCGGCCCCCAACGTGAAACGCCGCAGTCTGAGTTAAGACCCCGCTGCGGACCAAGGCGAGCTTGGTCGTCCCGCCACCAATATCAACGTTCAATACGCATGACGATTCCACGCCAGATAGCTCAACCGCTCCAGATCCATGCGCGGCGAGGTTGGACTCCATGTGATGACCGGCGCTGGCGCTCAAAAACTCACCACCTTTGTGCGCGATCACATGTGCAATATTCTCAGCATTTGCGCGCCTCAAAGCTTCGCCTGTGAGCAGAACCACCCCAATATCTACATCTTGGGGACTAACCTCCGCCTCGTGATAGGCGCGATCAATGAGCGCTCCAAGAGAGCGCGCATCGATCTCCGAGGAACCCTCGTATGGTGTAAAAAATATCGGCGACTGATACAGGAGTCGCCTCTCGACGACCACGTAGCGGGAGCTCAGAGCCTCGCCCTGCCTCTCTAAATGAACCTGGGAGAACACAACCTGCGTGCTACTCGAACCAATATCTATCCCCACAGTCGACAGGAAAATATTATCTTGTTGCCAAAGCGGATTATCCTCGAGCGGTCCCTCGTCGAAGTCATCATCGTGATCGTGGTCGTAGTGATGACCAGAAACGTGGACGTGCTCATTGAATATCCCGTAGTCGTGATCTGTCAAAGCATGCGATGGCCCCTCAGTTTCCGAGCTTTTGTTGCTTGGCTTCGACAAAGATGTTCGCCCCCATAGTAAGATTGTTTCGTTGGTCGCGTACCTGCGAGACCAGTTTCAACTCTATTATTGCTACCATTTGACTAGTTTAAAGACCTAATTTTATCTGGCGGGGGAACCTGTTTGCTACGCCACAACGCTACCAAGGGATACTATGAGTAAAGACACAATTGTTTCGGATGACCTGGCGAAGAAGTTCGCGAAAGAAAAAGACACCCCCTATTTAAAGTGGGTGCGTGACGAGGGGCTCGATATCATCGACGCCCTCTACGTAAAGAACCTAAACCACGTCGAGCTCAAGCCTTGGTCTCGTCGCGGCGGATCGGGTGTATACATCAACCATGACGCGTCTCGCACAACCAACGATTGTTACGTGTGTGAAATTCGACCCGGTAAAAAATTAGAGCCGCAGAGCCAGCTATTCGAAGAGACCGTCATGATCTTGTCTGGGCACGGAAAGACCACTGTCAAAAATTTCGCCAGACAGGAGGTCGAGTTTGAGTGGGGACCCGGTGCATTATTCGCGATACCCCTGAACACCATCCACCAGCACTTTAACCTGTCTGGATCCGAACCTGCCCGTTACGTCGCGGTAACTAACGCGCCCCCAATTTTGAATACCTACGGTGACCCCGAGTTCGTCTTCAATACGCGGTATGACTTCTTAGAACGGTTCAACGGAGACCCAGAGTTTTTCGCCGGGAAAGGCGAGCAAAAGGGATTGCTTCTCGAGACAAATTTCGTACCCGACGGGGTCAATCTCCCACTGATCGAGGCCAAGGAACGAGGCGCAGGCGGAGGCCACATTCGGTTCAACTTTGCAAAGAGTTCACTTAACAGTCACATCTCACAGTTCCCGATCGGAACCTACAAGAAAGCTCACGCACATGGGCCCGGCGCACACGTCATTATACTTAGTGGCTCTGGCTACTCTCTGATGTGGCCTGAGGGCGCCGAGCCAGAGCGCTTCGACTGGGAGGTGGGATCGATGATAGTGCCACCCAATATGTGGTATCACCAGCACTTTAATACAGGCACAACACCTGCTCGCTACCTCGCGTTCAAGTATGAGGGCGTTGCGATAAGGAATGCCCAGGGAGTACCCAAGGCCTGGATCAGCAAGCGCATTGGCGGACACCAGATCGACTATGCTGACGAGACACAGGAAGTTAGAGATTTGTTCGAACAGGCTCTGGCGAAGAACGGCCTGACCACACAGATGACAGATGCTTACGAGAAAGAATTAGAGGACCTTCCTCCAAAATCGTAAGAAATAAAAAAGGCCGCACAAGCGGCCTTTTTTGTGAATGTTGTTTTAACTCTTCCTGGCAACGCGAAGCAGGGAACAAATAAAAACCGCCGCAATACCCGCAGCCACAAGAAGGTGCTCACCGCTTAAACTGTGACTTAGCAGCTGCGTCACCATCATGGACCCATGTTCACCGTGAGCAAGTACGGGCGCTGCGACAGCTGTCAACCCGGTTCCAGATAAAATGCGTGCGACTGTCATTAAGTTACCTCGTTTTGAAATCACGTTTTGAGGCTAAAGATTAATTCGCTTCGCGAAAACACACCAATCGTATTCTGATTTGGTTATCGTTAACAGATTGTTTACCTTCATCTAAAGCTCTATCTTGACTCCAGTGACAATCCGAAACTTATGCTATTTATTTAAATAGCAGGACGAGAAACCTATGATGTTACATCTCCATAATAGGAACGCGCTTATCACGGGAGCAAGCCGTGGTCTTGGCCTAGAAATGGCGATCGCAATGGGTGAGGCAGGGCTGGCTGGGATCACCATTACAGCGGCACCAGGGTCTGATGAAACCTCCACTCAGATAGAAAATGAACTGCAGGCCGCGATTTCAGTGATCGAAAAAACTGGAACGAAAGTGAATGCAGTATTTTCAGATGTCGGTCGCTCAGAAGACTGCAAACATGCTATCGATAGCCACGTAAACGTGTTCCCTTCCCTAGACATTTTAATCAACAACGCCGGTAAAGCTGGCCGTTACGCGCACAAAGGCGAGACCGATAACGATATCTCTGGCCATGATCCAACGGGTATCGCTGAAATTATAGAGACAAACCTATGTGGGCCCTACCTTATGCTCCATCATGCGTTACCGCACATGAAAAAACTGGCGAGGGCACGCGTGATCAATATTTCAAAGCGAATCGAGTCGATGCATCGCAAGGCTTGGACCCCCTATGGTCCAACTAAAGCCGCACTGGAGGCGGCTACGATCGCTTGGGCGGAGTCATTATCCGAGACAGGTGTGACCGTGAATTCCTTATCACCTGGCGGAGCGGTCAACACGAAATTTGGGACAGGTAAGATCTCTGGCCACGGCATTGATCCGGGCACGATACGACCGATGACGGTCTGGCTCGCATCGGACGCCTCTGATGGGTTTAATGGGTGTAGGTTTGTTGCAGATAGGTGGAATCCAGCACTTCCGAATCTCGAGGCCGCGCTTGGGTGCCAAGAGGGCCAGATTTTTCCTCGACCCGAAAGGGACACACCTCTTAAAAAGGCTTGGATCTGATCCCCTAGTCACCTAACCGGTAACGGCGCTCAATCATTGCCATCAACAAAATCACTAAACCAATTACGCAGACACCTAAGCCGGTCAAATGGAGATATACTGGACCGGCCTCTATCCCCAAGATACCGTAACGAAACGAGCTCACCACCATGAGTATCGGGTTCATTTCAGCGACTGGCTGAATTATGGCAGGCAGTGCTGTCATCGGGAAAAACACGCCCCCCATATACGTCAGAGGCGTAATAACGAAATTGTTAACCCAGTTTGCTTCGTCGTGGTCACCAGCAATGATCGCGTTGATCATCCCCAGCGCGGAAAAGATTATCGCCGTGGTAAGCGCGGCAAAGATCAGCACAAACATATTGTGAATTACGAACGGATTGAATAGATAGACAACAACCGACACCAAACACGTCACGAAAAGACCCCTTAGTACGCCGCCGGACAGATAACCCAAAACAATCGAGACACTCGGTATTGGTGTCACAAACATTTCTTCATAAAAGCGATGGTTCTTGGAGCTGAAAAATGAGCTACTCACGTTTGAATAAGCATTATTGATCAATGCCATCGCGATGATCCCAGGGCCGATGAACTGGATATACGGCATGTCCAGTATCGAACCAACCTTTCGGCCAATAATCGAGCCAAAAATATACAAATAGAGGACCATGGTGATGACCGGTGGTACAAGCGTCTGGGCCTTGATCCTCATAAACCGTCGGACCTCAGTCCGCACAATCGTCACGTACCCGGTCCAGGCAATCTGTTGCATCGAACGGAGGTTATTATGCATCAGCCACCTCGCAATGCTTCGATATCTTCAACTTTGTCTAGCTCCCGGATCTGTTTAAATATAAACCAACCCCCGACTGAGACGGCGAGACCTATGAAGCCACCAACAAGTGCAGTTGGTACCGGCCCCACGACAGAGGCAAGCCACCCCGCCCGAAACGTCCCCAAGTGATTGGACGAGGACGTGCAGAGCGAGTTCACAGCATTCACCCGGCCTCTCAGATCATCAGGTGTACCCAGCTGTACCATCGACATCCGAATGTTCACGCTGACCATATCGACAGCGCCGTATACCACCAGGGTAATACAGCTTAACCACAGCGCCTCGGAGACCGCAAACAAGAGGATGGTTAAGGAGAATATTATCAGCACCAAGAAGAGCTTCCGTCCCACGTTACGCATCGGGCTCATCCTGGCCAACATCAATCCGACCACGACTGAGCCAACTGCGGGCATCGCCCGCAGGAGCCCGAGGCCGTCAGCATCTGTCTCCAGAATATCTACCGCGTAAATTGGTAACAGGGCTATCACTGACCCAAACAATACAATAATAAGATCAAAGAGAATCGCGCCGAACACCATCATGTTGGCTCTCAGATAATGAATCCCCGCAAATATCGCCTTGAATGTTCGCGAGTTCTCTGACGATGGCACCGGTATGTTTGGCAAGAATGAGTACATTACTGGGCAAACCAGGACGATGGCGGTCATCAACCAATACACCTCCCTGTCGATCACCGTAATTAAGACACCCGCAGCGAATGGGCCGACCGTGGTCGCCAGGTGGCCCATCGTTGAGTTCAACGCAATCGCTTTCGGTAGGATCGTCGGCGACACCAGGTTTGCGAGGAATGCGGCCTGAGCCGGCGTAAAAAATGCGTGCGCTATACCGTGGATAAAAATAAACAAATACACCCAGTCAAGCGAAACTACATCTGAGGTCAGGGCGACCGCCATACCGACAAAAGCGATCGCGTCGATCGACGTCGCAGTGATCAAGATATCTCTGCGTCTGAAACGGTCAATCACAAACCCCGTCAGGAAAAAAAATACAAAGATCGGGAGAACAAACACGAGCCCAACGAGCGCCAGCTTGAACGCATCACCTGTGATCTCATAGATGTGCCAGCCAAGAGCGACCGCGACCATCTGCATCGACAGACCAAAGCAAATCCTGGACCCCAAGAACGCTAAAACCGGTGGCTCAAATTTTTCAAACGGTGTGTGCATATAGGACTTCACTTTGATACGCGCACGATCATAACCCGGGCTTGTGGCCAATTATGAGGTGAATAAGACCGATTTCAGCTCTAGGGCACCCCGAAAAAATTTCGAGTCGGGATCCGAGTTTGCGTATATTCGGGTTTTTAAGGATTCCGAGTTGAGCAAACACAACGATCAATGGACACCCCCAATCTGGGTATTGTCGCTCGGTGCCGGGCTGGCCCCGTTCGCTGTGACTTTGGTCGCCCCGGCTATCCCGGCGATGGCTATCGATCTAAGAGCCGACTCAAATATCGCACAGCTCGTCTTGACCACTCTGTTGCTATCGATCGCTTTGGGTCAACTGATCGCCGGGCCCCTGTCTGACCGGTTTGGTAGAAAACCATTATTTTTGGGTGGCGCAATTGCTTACTGCGTTGCGGGGTTCGGTGCGGTATTTTCAGCTACCATCGAGGGGATCATTTTTTTCAGAGTGATTCAGGGTTTTGGGGCAGCGGCCGCGGTGGCTATGTCTAGGTCAATCGTTGTCGATTTCTACGGACGTGACCGAGCCGCGGGTGTCATGTCGACCATTATCGCCATGATGGCGATCATCCCAGTGTTTGGAACTTCACTCGGCGGAATTATTACCGACCTGGTAGGCTGGCACGGCTCCTTTTTTATGCTGGCTGTGACGGGTTTAATTCTTACCGTCTTCGTGGGAACTCAGATCCAAGAAACACACAAGCCTGAACACGTATTCACGTTTGAGGACGCATTGACGGGTTACCGAGAGCTACTGCAAACTGAACGGTTCCTAGCGAGCGCACTCACGACAGCTTTCCAGACCGCTGTTTTTTTCGCGATGATGGGATTTATCGCCTACTCGTTCGAGAGAATGAATATCAGCCCCAAGGAATTTGGAGTATGGATGGCGACCACGTCGGTCGGCTACGTTATCGGAAACCTAGCCAACAAGAGTCTCCTGAAACGATACCGGATTGAAATCATTACGTTGGTCGGCGCTATAGCGTCGCTCACCTCTCTCGTGCTGATGGAAATCTGGTACAACGCGGCCCCTAATTCACCGACTGGGCTCGCCATCACGATGTTTCTGGTTGGCCTGTCTAACGGGGTGATTATAGCCAACTCAATAATTATTGCCTCCTCGGCTATACCCAGACTAAGGGGATCGGCCACTGGGCTCGTGGGCGCGATGCAGATGGGCGCCGGAGGGGTCTCCGGGACGGTGGCTATCTGGCTCGGGGCAGATGAGAACACACACGTCGGGATATTTACATTGATCGTGATCAGTTTTTGCTCGCTCCTGTCCGCCTGGTGGTCTTCCAAGCTCTAGCTTCCTCAGTGAATTAAAATCAATAGAACGGGCATTTCAAATTGCTTGTCCTAGTTGGCAAAGAAGCCTGCGATATTAGAGTCATCAGAGACTAGGAAGGCTCCAATGGATAGGAATAAGTACGAAAAATATCAATCGGATATTATCGTTGATCTGCTCAAACAATACGACATCAATCACATCTCCATGAACCCCGGTGCGAGCTTCCGCGGACTCCACGACTCGATTATTAATTACGGTGAAAATGACCCAGAGCTGATGGTCTGCCAGCACGAAGAAATCGCAGTACAAATAGCACACGGTTACGCAAGGGCGACCGGCAAACCGATGGGTGTAATTCTCCATAACCTGGTTGGGATGCTCCATGCTCAGATGGCGGTCTACTACGCCTACATCGACCGAGCTCCGATCTTTATCATGGGCGCAACCGGTCCAATGCACGAAGGCAAGCGACGCCCACACATTGACTGGTCGCACTCCGCGCTGGTGCAAGGAGAGGCCATGCGGAACTACACCAAGTGGGACTACCAACCGCAAGCGATTGAGGGTGTCCCCGAGAGTTTCATGCGCGCCTACAGCACGATGGTCACCGAACCTGCCGGCCCTATCTATATGTGCTACGACGCTTGGCTCCAGGAGGAGAAACTCACCTGTGAAAACCTCGAGATGCCCCCGGAGGATATGCAAAAGGCACCAGCACCGATGGGAGCTGACCCCGAGACTCTGGGGGTGATGGCCGACGTCATCTTGAACGCTAAGCACCCACTCATCTTGGTCGACTTCATCGGTCGGCAGCCAGGGAACTTCGAGAGATTGGTGATGCTAGCGGAGACCCTGGGCTGCGGTGTGTGGGACATCAATAACTCGCTCGCGTTCCCGAACCAGCACCCACTCTGTATTTCGCTGGACCATGAGTCACTGAAAAACGCTGACGTGATTCTCGGGATCGACGTACGTGACTGGGAAAAGCCGACGCACAAGCTCGTCTCCACTACACGTGAAGTAACGTCTTATGTGCCCGATGACTGTGTCTGGATGGAGATCGGATTCGCGGAGCTCGAGATGTCTGCGTGGGCGTTTGACTATGGCCGGTATCAGCCGAAGCAGCACGTCGCGCTCGGCGACCCTCGTCTCGCGATGCCTGAGCTGGCGAAGATTGCTCAAGCGAAACTAGACGGCGACTCGAGGTTAGTGAGTGCACGTGACGTTCGTGTCCAGGCCTTTACCGACAGACATAACAAAATCTTTACAGACTGGCGTACATCGGCAGAATCAAAGCGTGGCTCTGATCCAATCAGCTACGCAGAGCTGGCGATGATCGCCTGGGATGTAATAGAAGATGAGGACTGGGTCCTCGCGACAGGTACCGCACGCGAGTGGGTCCGTAAGCTTTGGAACTTCGACAAGCCATACCAGCATGCCGGTCGCTCTTTAGGCACCTCGACCCAGATCGGGATGTCTCTCGGTGTGGGCCTCGCCTACCGTGGCACTGATAAGTTGGTGCTCAACTTCCAGCCAGACGGCGACCTAATGTACGACGCCGGAGCCCTGTGGACGGCGGCGAAACACGAGATTCCTATCCTGATCATCATGTGTAACAACCGGGCTTACTACAACGACTGGGAACACCAAGAGCGGATGGCTCATCTGAGGGGCACGGATGTCGAGAAAGCTCATATCGGGATGGACATATTCGATCCAGAGCCGGACTTCGCGACCCTCGCGAAATCAATGGGCATGTACGGTGAGGGTGCGATCACCGACCCATCGGAGATAGCTAGCGCACTGAGGCGGGCAATAGAGATCGTGAAATCAGGAAAACCAGCGCTCGTTGATATAGTTGTAGCCCATCGCTGATAACTAGCATTTGGGGAGAGCCTCGGATGAGGCTCTCGTGGACAAACCCTAGGGCAACAAAGGCCAGATTCAAGAGCTATAATTAAGGCTTTAAGTTATCAACCTTACGCTTAATTGGACGTAGGCATGCAGTTTCATATAAATGGCTTTCACCCAGGCGACCCTCGTATCCATGATCCGCAAGACCGGGTCGTCGCCCCGCCTATTAAACGTCCTCTCCCGACGCACTGTGACGTGGCGATCGTTGGCTGCGGACCCGCTGGCCTTAACCTCGCCGCGCAGCTGTCCCAGTTCAGTGATATCCACACGATAATCACTGATCTAAAGGATGATCGACTGACCGTTGGTCAGGCTGACGGGATGGCTTGCCGGACACTGGAAATGTTCCAGGCATATGGTTTCGCCGAGCAGGTGATACAGGAGGCCTACGGCGTCAATGAGGTCGCTTTCTGGAAGCCTGACCCGAGCAACCCCACACACATAGCCCGGAGCAGTAAGATTGATGACGTCGAGGAGGATCTGTCAGAGATGCCTCACGTCATCATCAACCAGGCTAGGATTCATGACCACTTCCTGAACGTGATGAGAAACTCGGCCGCCAAGAATGAACCGTTCTACTCTCGGAAACTAATTGACCTCCTTGTTGATCACTCCGACGAGGATTACCCGGTGACGCTGACGTTTGAGCGAACAGTCACCCACTCACAATTCAACCGAGAGGTGGAGACCGTCAAATGTAAATACGCTGTCGGTTGCGACGGCGCCCGAAGTCAGGTCAGAAAGTCAATCGGTCACGAGCTGGTCGGTGACGCCTTAAATCAGGCTTGGGGCGTGATGGATATCCTAGCCGTCACTGACTTCCCCGATATCCGTTTGAAGTCAGCGATCCAGTCCACCAACGAGGGTAACGTGCTGATCATCCCGCGTGAGGGCGGGTACATGTTCAGGATGTACATCGAGCTCGACAAACTCAAAGAAGATCAACGTGTCGACCGGGAGAACATGTCGGTCGATGTGCTCATCAATGCCGCGAACCGAATCATGGCCCCCTATACGCTTGAGGTCAAAGAGGTCCCGTGGTGGTCCGTCTACGAGATCGGTCAACGTCTGACGACCGCGTTTGATGACTCCAAAAATGGGCAAGCCCCACGCGTCTTCTTAGCGGGAGACGCTTGCCATACACACAGTCCGAAGGCAGGGCAAGGGTTAAATACCTCGGTTATGGACACCTGGAACCTTGGCTGGAAGCTAGCTCACGTAATAGCCGGAATAGCCCCGACAGAGTTGCTCTCTACCTACTCCGCGGAGCGGGCCGACATCGCCAAGCAGCTGATCGACTTCGACCGAGAGTGGTCGAAGATGTTCAGCTCAAAGCCTAAATCGGAAGAGAATCCAGACGGTGTCGATCCGACCGAGTTCCAGAAATATTTCGAGCTGTTCGCCCGGTTCACTGCCGGGGTAGGAATCCAATACAAGCCATCAGCAATCGTAAGTAAAGACACGTATCAGGGCCTAGCGAGCGATCAACCGATCGGACAACGCTTCCACTCGGCACCTGTAATCCGGCACGGTGACGCGAAACCTGTTCAACTGGGGCACTGCCACACAGCCAACGGAGCTTGGCGACTCTACGCGTTCGCTGGCTCCGATGATCCGACGTCTGAGTCATGTCGGGTCCGAAAATTAGCTGACTTCCTGGCGAATAACCCCGCGTCGCCTATTAAGAGGCATACGCCGTTTGGGGCAGACTCTGATTCAGTAATAGACTTCAGAGTGGTGTACCAGTCACACCACCGTGAACTTGAGCGTGGAGATCTTCATCCGTTAATGACCCCAGTAAAAGGCGCCCTAGGACTCCGGGATTATGAGAAGGTTTTTTGTGTAGACGACAGCTCAAAGAAAAATATCTACGACATGCGCGGTATCAGTAAGTCTGAAGGCTGTGTTTTGGTCGTAAGGCCTGATCAGTATGTGGCCACAGTCTTACCATTGGATCGGCATCAAGAGCTTACTGACTTCTTCGGCCGATGCCTCATCGCCTTGTAGCGAAAGATGCTTTATCGTAACTTCGCTACCGAGGCTGAAATCAATGCCGAATATGATCCCGGCATGATCAGCGACCGGGTTCAAGCGATAGATCGCTTCGAGCGAATGAGCGAGGCGGCGACGAAGCAAATAACAAACTGGTACTCCTGTCAGTTTGGTCCGACCGAGGCAGAATACGTCGATGTCTTTCCGAGCGGTATTCCCAACGGACCTGTCCATATTTTTATCCACGGTGGGTATTGGCGTGCACTGAGCACCAGAGAGTTCGCTTTTGTGGCCCAAGTGCTCGTTCAAAAGGGAATCACCGTCGTCCTGACGAACTACGGGCTTTGCCCGGATATACGTCTCTCTGATATCGTTGACCAAACCCGCAGAGCGGTCTCATGGGTAGCCCATAACGCCTTTAAACTCAACATAGATAGTGGCAGGCTCAGTCTTTCGGGTCACTCGGCTGGTGGTCACCTGGTTGCAATGATGCTCGCTACTGATTGGTCTGACTACGGATTACCGCGAGACCTGATCAAGGGTTCGATTTCACTCAGTGGACTGTTCGATTTAAGACCGTTCCCGCACTCCTGGCTACAACCAACCCTGGCCCTTTCCACAGCCGAGGTCGAGGACAACAGCCCATTATTTTTACCTGTATGCGCTAAGGCCAAAGTGACACTGCTATACGGAGAACTCGAACAGTCCGAGTTCGCTCGCCAATCACTCACCTACTCAGAACATCTGGCCTCCAATAATGTCACTGTCGACTGTCTAGCCATCGAAAAAGCAGATCACTTCACTGAGCTGGAACTCTTCGTTCAAGAGGATAGCGCTTTTGTGAAAGAAATAGTGCGCTTTGGGCAAGAATATTCTCCTGACTAAAATTTAGATATCTAACCACGGCTTGTTAGGTTCAATGTCGGAGGTGGACGCTGTAAGCTCTATGAATTGAGTGCCCCTTAATTCGTAGACACACAGATCAGCGCAGCCAATCCCATGATGAAGGAGTTAATGTTGTCCCGCGACACTATCCTGTTTGACATCAACGAAACCGTTCTTGATCTCTCCTCGCTCAAACCATTATTCGCAGAGAGCTTCGGAAGCACGGCAGTCGCCGCAACCTGGTTCTCAATGCTACTTCACAGCTCGAACGTTTGTGCCCTGACTAGCGTGAGGAGCGACTTTGAGTCACTGGCTGGCACCATGTTAGATTCGCTGGCTGCGCGCATGAGACTGGAGCTTGACCACAACAATAAGCAAAAGATTCTTGGTACCTTTGCGACGATGCCAGCACATCCCGATATGTCCCAGGCGCTGGAGACCCTAAAAGCGGCCGGTTATCGAACAATCGCGTTTACCAACTCATCAATCCAACTAGTTACCTCACAGATAGCCAACTCGGGCCTAACGGACCTGTTCGATCAGCAGATATCGGTCGAATCGACCGGCAGCTTTAAGCCCGACACCAAGGTCTATCAACACGCAGCGAAGCAGGCTGATCGACCGATTAAAGCCCTCCGGCTCATCGCCACACACGACTGGGACACCCACGGCGCACTCAGTGCGGGCATGAAGGCAGGTTACATTGATCGCACAGGAGCGCCCTATCATCCTCAGTACCTGCGCCCAGATGCTTTCGCCAAATCCATGACAGAGCTAGTAGCGCAGATTATCAAGCTCGACGAAACACCAGACTGAAGCATTTCCAGGTCAGTCCCTTATGTGTAGACGAATCAATTCGCGTGGCAAGATTTCTGGGCTTCAGCATACTCCGATTCGATTATCAAATAGACCATTCGGCAAACTACAACAAACTCAGATCAACCAGCCCCGCTAAGCGGTAGCGAGCCGATCATTAACTGGGCTCTCCTTGACCGGCAAGTGAACAATCGCCGACAACAGACCCGTCCCGACGCCAACCCACCAGACCACATCGTAGGATCCAAAGCGATCATAGAAATCGCCACCAAGCCACACCCCAACGAAACTTCCGATTTGGTGAGACAGGAACACTAGCCCATAGAGCGTACCCATGTATTTGAGGCCATAAATATACGCAACGAGTCCCGAGGTCAGCGGTACAGTAGCGAGCCACAAGGATCCGATCAACGCCGAAAAGATCAGAACAGTTACCGGTGTCATCGGTGTCAAAATAAACCACGAGAATAGTAACGTTCTGGCCATGTAAATGCCCGCAAGAAGCAGACGCTTAGGGTATTTACCCCCCAAAGCCCCCGCTGTGATCGTTCCAATGATGTTAAAAACACCGATAACCGCTATCGCAACCGCGCCAAGATCAGCGGTGTTTTTGACTCCCAACTTCGCAAGAATTCCACTTGGATCAATCGTCGCACAAGCCTCAGTAACGAACGCCGGGAAATGTGCCGTGATGAATGCTAACTGAAAACCACAGCTAAAAAAGCCTAAGAAAATTAATATGTAACTAGGATCTCTTAAGGCGATGTTTAATATTCTAGAGAGCGATTGCTCGATCTCACCCTTCGATGCCTTGGCGGGTGCCTTTAAAAAAGGCAGGCTTAACAGCGCAAGTAGAATCAAACCAGAGTAAAACAGAAATACATTTTGCCAGGTCATAGAATTCAACAAATATTGAGTCAACGGAGGTCCGATAATCTGACCGGCACTGCCGGCTGCAGTCGTGAGCCCTAATGCCAGTGACCGATGCTCGTCTGAGGAGGCTCTTCCAACAACCCCGAGTACAACGCCAAAACCAGTACCCGCGATACCGACTCCCACCAAAATCTCTAACATTTGATGACCCGCTGCGGTGGTCGCGATTGAGCTCAATGACAACCCAAGCGAATAAATGACCACACCGGCGAGTATTGCTTTACGGTCGCCCAATTTTTCGGCAAAAGCGCCGAAGAAAGGAGTCGCGATACCCCAGGCTAAGTTCTGAATCGCGATCGCGAGCGAAAACTCAGTTCGAAACCAACCAAGATCATTGGCAATCGGAATTTGAAACACACCAAAACTTGCCCTGATCGCAAAACTAATTAAAAGAACCAAAGACGCGGCAATCAGAATAGGCGTAAATACTTGGCGAGCTAGCATGAATTCGCGGCCTTGATCTGTCGTAAATGTTTGACTAACAGCAAAATACTTCCAAAACTCTCATCACTCGATTTCCAGACCCCCTAAAACCATCTCGATTGTCACAATAGCCGCTCCAGCGGCTTGTATCCTAGCCAGGGCCACGGTTTTATCATTCTGATCCTGGAACACCACAAGACCGCTAATGACAAACACCTGCTTTCCTGCATCCAACAGATCCATCACCGTCTAGAACACACAGGCATGAGACTCCATCCCACACACGAGCACCTGCTACTGGGGCGCAACAACTTAAATCGAATGCCCTTTGAGTACGGAAACTGCAGTCTTGTCCAAGCGCGTCGTTGTCTCCGCGACTTCAAAAACGGTGTTGCCGAGCTCGTCGAGACAATGCTCTGTGACCACCACGCCAACCCGCTGACCTCTCAACCAGGTCATCGATCGCTCACACATTAAGGCGACCAGATCACCCAAATCAACTTCAGGCACTAATCGTTCCTGCATATCAATGAACAGCACAGAAGATCGGCACCGATCGATTAACGTCATGATTGTCTCCTCGTGCAGGCATTAAGGCATGCAAACCCTGAATCCACAAGATGTCAGTATTTTATGGTTTAATCGAGCAAATGATTTGACGAACCTTATGTTTCATATTTTTCTCAATACCCTCCCGTTCTTTGCGTTAATAGCCCTCGGCTACGGTGCGGCGAAAATCGCAATTTTTTCGAAAGACGCAACAGTCCATCTAACAAAGTTTGTCTTTTATTTCGCGCTCTCTGCGATGCTTTTTAAGTTTTCCTCAAACCTCTCACTCAACAAGATCCTTGAATGGGACTTCATGGCCGCCTATTTGATTGGGTCGATGGTGCTCTATATCGTGACCATACTGATTGCAAAACTCAGGGGAACCTCATTCGATATCTCGGTGATTGAAGCACAATGCTCGGTCATTGGAAATATGGGCTGGATGGGTCTGGCAATGATTCCGATTTTGCTTGGTGAACAATCGATCAGTTATGTGATTATGGTGCTCATTATCGACCTCATCGTATTTGGTCCCTTGATTGTTATTCTTCTCGTTGCACATCGTGAACGGCATCTCAGCCTGAAAGTCTTCAAAACGATCGGATTGGGTTTTATTAAGAATCCATTGGTGCTTTCAATTTCGACAGGGTTACTTTGGGCGGCATTTGAAATCCCCGTTCCTGAGCTTCTGGATCGGTTCATGACCATCCTCGGGGGAGCATCCACACCCGGCGCACTTTTTGCGATTGGCGCTTCGATGGCCTTTGCAGCCAAGGGTCAAATCTCAATCCCGCTATATTTATCAGCGAACAAATTGATAATGCATCCGTTGCTGATTGGTATCGCATCATTGCTCGTTTTCCAGATTGATCCATTTGCGAGTGCGGTCATGATTGCATGTGCAGCCATGCCTGTGGCCGGAAACGTTTATATGATTGCGACGCATTATGGTTTGCCAGGTGAGCGTATTTCCATTGCGATATTGATCTCAACCACCGTGAGCATCGTAACCATCTCGATTATCATTAGCTGGATAACACAATTTTACAGGTGAAATAAGAGCGATCTAGCACTCACCCAAAACCTTCATTTAAATGACAAACTAATAGCTCTGAATGTTCGAATCTCTTGCCTTTCGTGTCGCCAAATATACACCGACACTGGCTATGATAAAGCCAAGCATATCAAGAGTCGTCAGACCCTCATTCAGCAACATCCATCCAATGAGTGCAGCCACGGGTGGCACCAAAAAGAAGAGTGCTGATGTTTGACTCGCCGAATTATGGTTAATTAAATACATCAAAATTGAAAATGCACCGAAGCTGACGGCAATCACCAGCCATCCCATCGACATCCCAAAAGACAACGTAAACTCGATCGCTGGATCTTCAATCCACCACATGATGAATCCATGAAATACAGTGGCAGACAGGGCCTGAACTGCATTATTGGTCGCGAGTGGCAGCGTCTGTGAAAACTTCCGTTGCCAAATTGTACCTGCGGTAATAGCAACCAGGGCGATCACGTTGGCGATCAAACCATCAACTGCAAACTCAGATTCAAAATCAACACCAAGAACGATCGCGGCACCACCGAACCCGAAACTAAGTCCAATCCAATTTTTAAGAGAGATCTGCTCGCCCAATAGAAATCCGGCAAGAATCGCAGTCAGTATTGGTTGGATGCAGACGATCAGCGCCGATACGCCGGCTGGTATCCCGACACTGAACGAGTACCAGCAACCGCCTAAGTACAGCCCATGAAATAATAATCCAGTGATCACCGAATGTTTGAGATCACGACGATCGATTTTTGAAAACTCACTTAAAACCCAAGCAACGCAAAAAAAACCAACAGCCACAATCGCAAACCGAAGAGCGAGAGCAGCAAAAGGAGTCGCGTCTTGGGTCGTAATGGAACCAATTGCAAAGGCAGATGCCCAAAGGATAATAAAGGTTAATGGAAATACATATGAAACCAGCATAGGTCCCCTTCAAGGGCGTCAGACTAACTTTTCCCGATCACACAGAGGTCTGAGTTTCGGGTATCGGTTCCGATCAAAGTGATCGCATCGCAAGCAATCCCAGCATGGGAACCGGCAAAAGTAACCACACCACGGATGTATCCAACCGATCCACCCAACTGGTGAGAATTACTATGGAGCCGATCGATAGAAAAAATCCGAGACTGTTTTGGATCACCAACGCGCTACCAACCATGTCTGCACGACATGATTTAGATGAGATAGCGAAAAATTGCGCCGATTCGGCAATCACAAAGAACCGCCACACAAGCAACGCAAATATCGACAATCCACGAACTGCCTCAATGAGTTGATATGTCAAGCATAAAGTTCCCGAGATCAGTAACGACTTAAAAGCAATACGCCCACTATCCGATCGCTGGCTCATAACACCGCCCGACAGGACGTCAGCGTAATTGTTAAATCGCGAGGTAATCGTGACGTAACTGCTCGTTCTCGAGAACTTCTTCCGCCGAGCCGTCAAAGACCACTGAACCGGTATCCATAATCACAGAACGATCCGCAAGCTTTAAAGCAGCAACAGCATTCTGCTCGACGATAATTGTTGTGATCCCAAGCGTCTTGATATCCCGCAACGTACGTTCGATCTCTTGCACAATCACGGGAGCAAGCCCTTCGTATGGCTCATCAAGTAACAATAATTTCACATCGCGAGCGAGCGCACGACCAACAGCAAGCATCTGTTGCTCGCCACCCGACAGCGTCACTCCCTCTTGATTCCGCCGCTCTTTTAAGCGAGGGAACAGATCGTAAATACGATCGATTCCCCAGCCAATTGGCTCTTCAATCTGGGCCAAAACCAGGTTCTCCTCAACAGACAGCCCTGGGATGATCCGACGATCTTCTGGAACCAAAGAAATTCCGCGCTGTGACGCCTCGTACGCTTTCATCCTATGCAAAGCCTCATGATCCAGCCAAATTTCACCACGGCGTACCTCGGGGTCATCGCACCGCGCTATGGCTCGGAGCGTGGACGTTTTCCCCGCCCCGTTTCGTCCGAGCAGTGCGAGGATTTCGCCTTCGTGGATGTTAAAGCTTACGCCCTGGACGATATAAGATTCAGCGTAATACGCGTGGATATCCCTCACCGAGCAAAACGCGGTCGGCGTTCCGAGGTTTGTTGTCTGTACGATCTCGGTCGGGCCGTCATATGTCTGTTGTTCTGTCATACTTCTGCGCCTCCTAGATACGCCTCTTTAACACGTGGATCACCCTTAATCTCCTCAGGTAAGCCCTCAACAATGACGTGCCCTTGCGCGAGGACACTGATCCGCTCGGCAAGCGAAAACACCACGTGCATATCGTGCTCGATAATCGCCATCGTGAGACCACGCCCTGCGATCGTCTTTAAGAGATCAATGGTATTGTTAGTGTCAGCCCGTGCCATCCCAGCCGTTGGTTCGTCGAGAAGCAATAATTTGGGCTCTTGCGATAGACACATCGCGAGCTCAAGGCGGCGTTTGTCACCACGAGATAGGGAACCAGCAATCGCATCTCGCTTCTCCCAGAGATTGACGTCGTCCAAGAAATGATGCGCCTTTTCTAGAATATCAGCCTGCTGATCTCCCCGTGACCATAAATTGAGCTTGAAAGCCCCATCACGGTGAGCGAGCAACGGAATCATCATATTTTCAAGAAGCGTCAAATCTGTGTAGATCTCTGGTGTTTGAAAAACCCGCGAGATCCCTAACTGATTAATCTGATGTGGCTGCACTCCAAGCATGCTCTGGCCATTGAACATGATCGAGCCCGTATCCGGACTCAGTTTTCCAATGATGTTATTTAGCAGCGTTGATTTACCGGCCCCATTCGGTCCGATTATTGCGTGGACGGTTCCCGCTTTAACGGTCAGGTTCACATCATCCAGCGCTTTGAGTCCGCCAAAGGAAAGATTCACGCCCGAAATTTCAAGAATATTTGACATATAACTCTGCCTCATTCAGCGCTATCTGCTCGGGACTTTACGAAGAACCGACGCTTGATTCGATCGACTCCTTCCATGATCCCACCAGGCAAAAAAATAACTACCAACATGAACAATAGACCAAGCGTTAGGTGCCATCCCTTCCCGACAAACAACGAGACAACGCTGGCAATGAAGGTTCCGAGCGTATCGGGTAAAAACGAAAAGAGATCCACGAGAACCGACTTATCGATCGCAGAAAAAATATTTTCTGCATACTTGATGACCGCGGCACCGATGACTGGTCCCACCAATGTGCCAATACCACCAAGAATCGTCATCAAAACAACCTCACCTGAAGCTGTCCATTGCATGCGTTCGGCACCGGCAAGAGGATCCACAGCCGCCATCAGACAACCAGCTAGACCGGCATACATACCTGAGATAACAAAAGCTGCAAGCTTGTAAGGCCGCGTATTTAACCCGGTGTACATCATCCGAGTTTGATTCGTTTTGATACCGCGAAGCATCGAGCCAAACGATGAGCGTGTGATTCGAATCGAAATATAAAACCCAACGATTAGGAAAAACGCGCAGAAATAGAAACCAAACAGGCCATCCCACGCGCCCATCTCGATACCAAAGAAATTGGTTGGGGGAATACCCGCACCGTCCGCAACAGCACCATCCAGTAAACGCATGTCCTTGGTGCTCAACTGGAGTCCGGTCTCACCCTGCGTAATCGGGGTCAATACAGAGTACGCGAGGTTGTACGACATTTGCGCAAGGGCCAAAGTCAGAATCGAAAAATAGATCCCTGTTCTTCGAAGACAAATGAAACCGATGACTAACGAGAAAATGCCCGCGACCAGAGTTCCAAAAATAATTGCAGGGATGACGTTCATCGTCATTAGCTTGAAAACCCAAACCGTCGCGTATGAACCAACTCCAATAAAGGCTGCGTGCCCGAATGACAGATAGCCGGTTTGCCCGAATAGGATGTTAAACCCAATCGCGAACAAGCCGAAAATTGCAAACTTTTGCATCAAATCGGGATAGGCAGCGCCGAATGGCTGTAACCAAATCGGCATCGCAAGTACGACCAAGGTGAACCCTAAAAACAGCGTCAAGTCTGACCGTGGAGTAACTGTTGATTTCGCCATAATTTAGTCCTCCATTACTCCTTTCCGTCCCATCAAACCACGTGGACGGACCAACAAAACAATCATCGCGATCAGGTAGATGATAATTTGGTCAATACCTGGGAAAATTTCCTTCACTTCGGTCATCGAAGCCAACGACTGCAAAATACCGAGCAAAAAACCAGCCGCGACTGCGCCGGGTAACGATCCCATACCACCAACAACGACCACGACGAATGACAAGACAAGGAAATCCATTCCCATGTGGTAATCGGGCGGAAGTATCGGGGTGTACATAAGTCCCGCGAGCCCAGATACGACTGCGGCGATCCCAAAGACCGTGCTAAACCGTTTGGTAATATTGATACCGAGTAATTGAACTGTTTCCCGGTCTGCCATTCCGGCGCGTACGACCATTCCAAACGTCGTAAACTGTAAGAACGAAAAAACGGCTGCGATGATACCCATCGAGAATATGAAATATACCAATCGCCAAGTTGGATAAGTCAAATCCATTCCGATAAGTGCACCGAGATTCACCGTTCCAGAAAAGAAATCTGGGGCGGTTTGTGGAATTGGGTTTGCTCCATAAAAAGCTTTGATAATTTCCTGCAAAACAATAGCAAGACCAAAGGTTACGAGGATCTGGTCGGCGTGTGGACGTTTGTAAAAGTGCCTAATCAGCCCGCGCTCCATCGCAAGACCAATGCCAAGCATGACTGGGATCGCAACGAGAAGTGATATCGGAATGGACCAGTTAATAATCAACGAACCAGTCTCGCCGAGCCACATTTCAAGGTACGGTACATCTTTATACGCCTCAAAAAATGTCACTGACTCGTCTCGGACTTTTGCAGATAGCGTGATCGCTTTGTTGACCGTGACCGCACAAAACGCACCGAGCATGAACAGTGCACCGTGGGCAAAGTTCACAACACCTAAGGTACCAAATATCAATGTAAGACCTAACGCAATCAGTGCGTAAGCCCCACCTTTATCTAATCCATTCAGGATTTGCAGAAGTATCGCGTCCACTTCGATTCTCTCTGTAACTAAGTTTAAAAGCAGGAAGGGGGACCCCTCCCTGCTAAATACAAAATATCAGGTGGGCTACACGCCCAACCTTAAACCTTGTATGGTCCTAGCTCGCCAGCATAGAGATCCGGCGAGTAGGTGACTTTGTCTCTGTCGACAATGTCAACTACCTCAAGCAGGTCAAATTGGCTTGAAGGGTTCTGGTTGCCACGCACAACAAGTACATTCTTGAACACCTGGTGATCCGCGCCACGATAAATCGAGTCGCCGTTACCCATACCACTAAATTCGTGATCTTCAAGTGCCTTGATTACCTGTACTGGATCAAATGTTCCAGCCCGTTCAACCGCATCCGCGTAGAGAAGCGTCTGGCAGTAGCACGTGTGTGCAGCCTGAGATGGTGGGAAACCATACTCTTGGCCAAATGACTTAACGAAGGCTTGAGAACCAGCATCTTGCAGACTCCAGTTCCATGCCGTTGAGCCAAGAATTCCTTTAATGCTCTCGCCTGCACCCTGTGCCATCAAACGAGAGAACAGTGGAACGACGACTGTGAAGTCTTTACCGTTCACTTGCTTGTCGAGGAGCCCAAATTGAACCGCCTGGGTAAGTGAGTTAACCATGTCCTTACCGTAGTGATTAAGAACCAGCGTATCTGCACCGGAATTCAAAACTGGCGTGATGTACTGAGAAAAGTCTCCAGCGCCGAGTGGCGTTCTCACAGCGTTTACGGTGTTCCACTTAGCTTGTTTCGCAGTCGCCTCCTGGATTGACGACTCTTGTGACCAACCCCAGTTGTAGTCTGCTGTCAAATGATAAACCTGACGCTCGTCGCCATACTCTGCCTGCAATACTGGTGCAAGTGCGGCGCCGGACATGTGCGCGTTAAAGAAGTGACGGAAACCGTAACGACGACGGTCTTTACCAGTCGTGTCGTTCGAGTGTGTCAGGCCTGCCATAAAGACAGTACCCATTTCCTGAGCAAGTGCCTGAACAGCGACAGCCACACCCGATGAAGAACCACCCGAGAACATGATCACGCCATCTTTCTCAATCATCCGCTTGGCCGAAGCACGCGCAGCGTCTGACTTTGTCTGAGTGTCACCAGTGACAAACTCGACTTTCTTGCCGAGGATACCGTTACCTTTAAGGTTCATCGGCTTCATTGTCTGCATCATGCCGCCATCACCCTCACCATTGAGATGCTTCACAGCAAGCTTGAAGGCACGTAATTCGTCCGCACCCTCGTCGGCGTATGGACCTGTTTGGGGGACGTTAAAGCCAAGCGTAACAGTCGCTTTATTTGTTGGATCGTTACGGAAGCCATGGCCGCCAGCATAGGCGCCCTGGATCCAAAACGCAGGTGTACTTAGTGCCGCGCCTGCAGCCAGCGAACCCTTCAAAAACGAACGGCGAGAAACCGAGGTTTTCTTGTCAGTCATAATCAATCTCCAAAATTTATTGCTATCTGTCTTACTCAGACAGAGCGAGGATAGTGGGGATGATTAAACGGGGTTTCAATTGAAATCAGAAATTTGCGACGATTGGATATCATGATTTTTGCATAGCAAAATTTTATTTAGTACCGATGATCAAATCAAAGTCATCGACCGATGATGTTGTTACTTTTTTACCTAGGAAAACCATCGTTCCATTGAGTCGCCAAGGTTAACTATCTAAGCAACCGGTTTTGGACCAGGAAAAAATGTACTCCACAGCTGGATTGCGGGTAGTAATTTCAAGGCCACAGCGGAAGGATGGAGCTATCGGCCGTGTCCCATGCAGAACCAATCGGCTCCGCGCGACAAGTACCCTCGACCACAACAAGAGGTTCTAGAGCGTAGACGACTGCTTACCAACTTGAGTCATGGCCGACTTATCCAACTGAACCACAGTTTTGACAAGCGTTGTCGCCAATACTTTGCCTACCCCTTATGTTTTACCCTCATCCCTACTTTATTTGGATTACGAACAGAGCTTACACCAACCGTGCAACACTCTCCTTTACTCGCCGCAATGGAATTGATGATTCGATTGATGCGACCCCCTCAATCTTTGTTAGCTTGCGGGTAAGAAATCGCTCGAACTCGTGTAAATCGGCGACAGCAATTCTCAACAGATAATCAAAACCACCGGTCATCAACCAACAGTCGACTACCTCCTGATAGCGTGCGACCGCTTGCTCGAAAGTGACTAGCCGATCATCAATTTGTTTGTCGAGGCGGACTGAGACGAAGATACTGAATCCAAAACCCAGTTGCTCTTCATCGATCAGCGCAGTGTAACCACGAATATATCCATCGGCCTCAAGCTTTTTCAATCGACGAGCGCATGGCGTTGGCGATAGGCCCACCGCATCAGCCAATTCCAACTGCGAGAGTCGACCGTCTTGTTGAAGACACCTTAAAATATTCTTATCAATCCCATCAAGCACAGCATTTAACTCCATTTATTCATATGATATTAGTTTAGATCGCTAAATTAGAGAGTGAAAACACCATTGATTCGCTGAAAAAAACTCAACCGAGGATTTTATACTCCAAGTGTGGGTTGTAGGAGTTCAAGCATGAATCAATTAATCGAGCAACGGATCCCAGATCAGATCGATGACGACATGCGTCAGGAGTGGATCGATGCACTTCGATCACTGTTCCGAGAAGAGGGTAAGAATTCGGCGCAACTGCTTCTTGAAGCGCTAGGTGATGAAGCTCGAGTGCTCGGAATTAATCACTCCAAAGCCTCTTACTCTGCCTACCGGAATACAATCGCACTCGAGGACCAGCCAGCATATCCCGGGGACCTCGAACTCGAGGAGCAATTAACATCAATCATGCGTTGGAACGCCCTCGCAATGGTTGTGCGTGCAAATCAAACCTATGGCGAGTTGGGCGGTCATATTGCGTCGTACGCTTCTTGCGCGGAGATCTTTGAACTCGGATTCAACCATTTTTTTCGTGCGCGTAACGACACCTTCGACGGTGATTTAGTCTACTTTCAACCTCATTCAGCGCCCGGAGTCTATGCCCGTGCTTTTTTGGAGGGCCGCCTGACTGAGGACGATCTCGACAACTACCGACAAGAGGTACCAGGACATGGACTATGCTCCTACCCTCATCCTTGGCTTATGAAAGATTTTTGGCAGGTGCCAACGGGCTCGATGGGAATAGGCCCAATCTCAGCGATCTATCAAGCGCGCTTCATGCGCTACCTCGAACACCGACAGTTAGCTGAAAGCCAGCAACGCCATGTGTGGGGAGTCTTTGGTGATGGCGAAATGGATGAGCCTGAGTCCCTTGCAGCTCTGACACTCGCAGCCCGAGAAAACCTCGACAATCTGACATTCATCATCAACTGTAATCTGCAGAGACTCGACGGCCCAGTTCGCGGCAACGGTCAAATCATCCAAGAGCTTGAATCTTTATTTATTGGGGCCGGCTGGAATGTCATCAAAGTTCTGTGGGGGTCAGAATGGGATACGTTATTTGCCCTCGATCATGATCATGTCTTGTTGAGACGATTCGCTGAGACGCCCGATGGGGAGTATCAGAATCTTGGATCCAAAAATGGCGATTACAATCGGCAGAAGTTCTTCGAGCAGGACCCTAAAGCAGCGGCCCTGACAAAACATATGACCGATTCCGAAATCAATGCCCTAAAACGAGGAGGGCATGATTTCAAGAAGCTTTATGCCGCGTTCGCCGCTGCCAAAGCGTACAAGGGAAAACCAACGGTGATACTCGCCAAAACCAAAAAAGGATTTGGGATGGGCGGTGCGGGCGAATCGAAAATGACCTCTCACCAAGCCAAAAAGCTCGATGTAGAGAGTCTTCTTGAATTTCGTGATCGCTTTGATTTACCTCTTAATGATGATCAGGTGCGACGGCTTGAATTCGTCAAACCATCAAATGACTCTGCCGTAATACGATACTTACTAGAACGTCGTCATCATTTGGGTGGTTTCTTACCAAAGCGATTTTCAACCACTGTGAATCAACTACCGAGTCGTCCTCCAATGACTGTCTATGCAAAGTCTGCGATCGAGGCAAACGGTAAAGATATGTCAACCACCATGGCATTGGTGCGGATCATCGGTGGTCTTTTACGTGATAAACAATTTGGGAAACGACTGGTCCCGATCGTGGCCGACGAAGCCCGCACCTTTGGAATGCAAACACTCTTCCATCAAATTGGTATCTATTCGCCCCATGGCCAGACCTATGAGCCCGAAGACGCGGGCTCTGTTGTCTCTTATAAAGAAGCAAAGGACGGGCAACTGCTTGAAGAAGGCATCTCAGAAGCTGGCGCCATAAGTTCATGGACGGCCGCAGCGACCGCGTATTCCGCTCACAACATTGAACTGCTACCGATCTATATCTTTTACTCGATGTTCGGTTTTCAACGAATTGGGGACCTAATCTGGGCTGCGGCCGATCAACGAGCTCGGGGATTTTTGTTCGGCGCAACAGCTGGACGAACCACACTGTCAGGTGAAGGACTTCAGCATCAAGATGGCTCTAGCCATTTGATCGCCGCAACCATTCCCAACTGCAGAGCCTATGACCCCTGCTTTGCTTACGAACTCGCGGTCATTGTGGAATACGGGATTCAACGCATGTACGACGAACAACATGATGAGTTGTTTTACATCACGCTAATGAACGAGAACTACTCGCATCCATCGCTTCCCAATGGAATCAAAGAAGACATCATTCGCGGTATGTATCTTTATAACTCACTCGGTGACGCAGCATCACCTTGCGTACGTCTACTCGGGTCAGGGACCATTCTCAAGCAGGTCATTGAAGCTGCACATCTGTTAGCTGGGCACTTTGAAATCCGCTGTGAGATTTATTCAGTCACTTCATTTAGTGAGCTCGCCCGCGACGCGCAAACGATAGAACGCGCGCAACGACTGACTGGCGATGCAGAGAAATCCCAAATCACGAAGCATCTGAGCGGCAGCTACCCAATTGTATGCGCGACTGATTATGTGCGATCGGTACCCTCGCAGATTAGTCCGTATCTCAGTGCCCCATTCCAGATTCTTGGAACTGATGGATTCGGGCGTTCCGCCAATCGTCAAGCCTTGCGAGATTTCTTCGAGGTCAGTGCGGCACATATTGCATTCACCGCAGTCACTTCATTGATCGATACAGGCACGCTCCCAAACCATTCACGACAGCGCGCGATTGACGCATTCGCAATTGAAATGCCTGTATCTAACTCAGCTCCCTGGAATCAATAGTCTCCGCTGGACATTAGGGGGCCGCGTCCTCAACAAGCGGGCGCAGCTTTTTATTTGACTATCCAACCCAACTTTGATTTACTGAATTCTGAATTCAGAACTCAAAAAATTTAATGCAAATCAACAAAACAGATCTTGTGGGTCAAGTGTACGACTCCATCCGTAAACAAATCCTTTCTGGTGCTCTCAATCCAGAATCGCCGCTTCGACAGGAAGAACTCGCTGAAAAACTGGGTGTCAGCCGACAACCCATCAGTCATGCGCTGGTGTTGCTAGAACGCGAAGGATTGATCTCTGATTACGGGCGTAAAGGGAAAATGGTCGCGCCAATCGTGCCCGAACAACTGCGCGATCTCTATCAAGTTCGAGGCGCAATTGATGGCCTGGCGGCCTATTTGTGTGCCATGCGTGTCGATACTGAGCTTAAAGAGCTTCTACATAAGCTCATCGAGCAAGGGGAAACAGCGACTCACAATGGTTCGATCCAGTCACTAGCTTTTGCAGATATCGCTTTCCACCGCGCTCTCTATGAACGGTCGGGCAACCCCGAAATCACCCGACTCGCGGACCAATCATGGAGTCACATGGTTCGCTCAATGCATCAAGTGCTTGAGAATCAAACCATACGAACCGGAATCTGGGACGATCATCGGGCAATCACCGATGCGATTATTGCTGAAGACCCAGAACTTGCCCGCGAGCGAGCCACCAATCACGCTAACTCAGCAGGTCAAATGACTTATCAACGTTTGACCGACTCATAACAACAAAACGAGGAGATATCTATGAAACTAACGGAACAGCAACTCGAGGAATTCGATCGAGAGGGTTACCTCTTTTTACCCAACCTATTCTCGTCTGAAGAGGCTGCATTCCTGAAAGGCGAGGCGGAAGCCATTTATCAGATGGATCGAAAAGAGGTGTGGCGAGAAACAAGTGGTGTCGCGCGAACAGCGTTCGCAGCACACACCTACAACGAAGGGTTCCGACGTCTGGGATCGCACCCACGCCTGATCGATCCGGTCGAGCAACTTCTCGATGGTAAGGTGTACATGCACCAGTACAAAGTGAACGCCAAGGCCCCGTTTGATGGCGCTGTCTGGCAGTGGCACCAAGACTATGGCACGTGGAAACGTGATGATGAGATGCCAGAGCCAAGGGCAATGAATATTAGCGTTTTCCTCGATGATGTGACGGCTGCCAATGGTCCTCTGCTCTTTATTCCTGGCAGCCACAAACAGGGTGTTGTAAAGGCAGGACATGATCTCGAAACCACGAGTTACCCACTCTGGACGTTAGATCGAGAGACGGTCACCGAACTTGCTGAGCAAGGTGGTTGTGTTGCACCAACCGGACCAGCTGGAAGCGTACTCTTGTTCTCTTCATTACTGGTCCATGCGAGCCCGCCCAATATCTCACCGTTTGGTCGGACGATTGTGTATCTCTCGCTCTGTGAAACGACAAATCATATCCGTGCATTCAATCGTGAAGAATGGATCGCACACCGCGATTTCACACCAATCGAAGCACTGGAGGATGACTGTCTCCAAGAGCTTCTGCACGAGCCAGCCTAAGGAAAGCATCCTCAATGTATATCTACGATGACCTCGTTAATCGAGCCGAACGACCAGTCCAAGTGGGATTGATCGGAGCCGGAAAATTTGGATCCATGTTCTTGAGCCAGGTTCCAACTACGGTTGGACTTGAAGTCAAAGCCATCGCTGATCTAGATCCGGATCGCGCGAAGCAAGCATGCCAGAATGTCGGCTGGAGCGGTGACCTCATCAAGAAGACAGCGTTCTTTGATAGCACCCAGACCATGATCAACGCGGGCGGGATTGACGTGTTGGTTGAATCCACCGGCAATCCACTCGCTGGCATCGCGCACGCAAAGATGGCGATCGCGACCAGAACACACATCGTGATGGTCAACGTCGAGGCCGATGTCCTTGCTGGTGGAATTCTGGCCAAGGAAGCCCGAGAGGCAGGCATTGTGTACTCGATGGCTTATGGTGATCAACCTGCCCTCACCATCGAGCTCGTTGAATGGGCGCGTGCGACAGGATTCAGTGTCGTCGCAGCCGGCAAAGGCACCAAGTATCTGCCGGAGTACCACTACTCTACTCCCGATACCATTTGGGATCACTATGGCTTAACCCCCGAGCAAGCAGCGCAGGCGGGGATGAACAGCCAAATGTTCAACAGCTTCCTCGATGGAACCAAGTCCGCGTTGGAGATGGCTGCAATCTCAAACGGCACAGGTCTCAAGGCACCCGATGACGGCTTATTATTCCCGCCTGCAGGGATGGATGACCTGGCTCACGTCCTTCGCCCCCGCTCCGCGGGTGGGCAACTCGATGACAGTGGCATGGTCGAGGTCGTGACCTCGGTTGAACGTGATGGCCGCTCCGTCTACAGAGACCTCCGCTGGGGCGTCTATGTGGTCATCGAAGCACCCAACGAGTACGCTTCAGCCTGCTTTAAGCAGTATGGAATGAATACCGACTCAACCGGTCGCTATTCGGCGATGTATAAACCCTTCCACTTAATCGGTCTCGAACTCAACATGTCGATTCTCTCGGCTGCGCTGTTGAATAAACCAACCGGATCGACGTTGGACTTCAATAGCGACGTGGTAGCAACAGCCAAACGCGATCTACGGGCAGGCGAAATGCTCGATGGTGAGGGTGGATTTACCGTCTATGGCAAGCTCACGCCAGCAAGCAAATCACTGGCTATTGCCGGGTTACCGATCGGTCTTGCGCACCGAGTAAAACTCAAAACCAACATCAATAAAGACCAAACTATTACGTGGGAGGATGTCGATATTGACATGACGACTCAAGCCGTTTCTACCCGGAAAGCGATGGAAGAGCTCTACCGCTAGTCTGGAATCTCAAGGCTCAACAGCGGTGCGTGCTGTTGGGCTCCATAGACGTCGGTCTCGCCAAATGCACCAGACGAACGAGTCCGCTTGATGGTGACTTTGATTGCAAGCGCCGGTTCAAACTCAACCACTGCGATCACATCGCTAACTGAGATACGAAATAAGTCTGCAAATGCCGCCACCGACAAAATCTTTGAACGAACAACACGCTCGAAATCATCGCGATTGGCAAACAGCACATCAAAGGTTAGTTCAAATGGGCCTGCATTCTTCGACCGAATCACTGTTGCCAGATCCGACAATTTCATCAGACCACTCCCAGATCCTGAATCCGTATCGGAAAGGGACTCACCGGATCATTTACGGTCATGAGGTGATAAATGCTAAATTCATAGACTGCACCGTGCGAGATATCAGATGGCGAATACGGGAAAGCGAGATTCCCCGCGGTAGACTTTCGCCCCGGATAGCCAAAGTGAAGCAACGAGGAGCGGGCAAAGGAACACAAGGTATCAGCCAGAGATTGCGTTTCTGCTACCACCTCAATCACCAAACCAACCTCATGCGGAGGCTGATCGACACAAGGCTCCAAACCACCCATAACGCCATTTTTTCCATAGACACGGAATAGTAACTGAGCCTCACTCGGATCAATTGACTCAAAATTTGCAAACACGCGATCACGAACAGCCTCTAGAACACCATCCAACTGTTGAATCAAATCAGGTGCACGAATCCCAGCGATTGAAATTGTTCTAAAACCCACGGGCTGGGCACCCTCGAGCTTGATTGTGTAGTCCGCACTTTTTTGTAATTGAGTTCCTGTAACGCGCACTCGCCGTTCATCAAGTTGCTCGAAGTGGCAAGCCGTAAGATCGAGTACGCCACCGGGACCTGGCAGAAATCGAGGATCAGTCTTTTCATACAGCGTGTGTGCGGCCACTGACGTGACTGTGCATTTTCGCTCAGGACTCAACGCCTCGAGTGTGAAACCAGACTCATCGAGCACGCCGATCATGCAATCGGATCCACTCCCTGGCGTTGCAGCAATGGCGGCACATTCGAGAATTTTTCCGAGATGTAAAGATAAGGCCTCAGAGAAACCGGCACGAATCGGAACAGCAGCAAAAACAGCTGGATCGTAACAGCGACCTGTGACGATGATCTGTGCACCTTGATCGAGCGTCTCAATGACGGGTTCAACACCCATTTGGGCAACAATATAGGTAGATTTTTCAATCGCATCTTGCGTCAACGGCGGCACCGGACCGAGCTCTGAAATACGACCCGAATGAAGTGCTGATATCAGGGTATCACGATGCTGATCAGAGGCAATCTCCGCGACCCGAGCACAGCGCCCCAGGTCACAAAGCACCTCATCGACGATCTCCATACACCGCTGAAGGTGGGGCCTCGCCCCGGATCCACCCGCAGTTCCGATCAGCACGGGAATATTTTTTTCGAGGCCCGCCTTTATTATTAGTAAAAGATCGCGTTTCACGGCCTCACGGTTGGTAAACGATTCACCAGAGCCGAGGTAGTACGGACCCGGATCTGTAGAACCCGCGTCTACCGCAATTGCATCAGGATTCCGTAACAGGCCTTCCAGAAAGGATGCCTCAGGAAAACCGTACCCAAGGATTGCTGTAGGGGAGAGGATAGAGATGTGTGTCTTCAGAGTCTGGCCTCATTAATGAACCGCCTGCCAATCGACCAAGCGCTGGTCCGCCAGTTTACAAGTAGAGATCCCTACAATGGAATAGAGCTCACAGGGTTCAGTTAGACCGTTAACCGCCGAGATTATTCCAATCAATTCCCAGGATCTGATCTCCCCTACCATTACCAACCCTAGGAGGAATGATCCCACGAGAATCCGCGTCTACTTATCGAAACCACTCAAGTTCGCTTTCATAGCTGTCTCCTGAATTATGGGTCGCATGATAGACGCAAGAAGCCGAATTTGAGAAGGCTCAATGAATTTTCTTCGTGAATAGATCAATCCGAATCAGTAGCATCAATCTATATACGGAATGTCTTGTGAACCGATATTTTCCGTTCGATGGTCTAGCCCATACCTATCAAAGTTCTCTGAAAAGCTCCCATTCAGATAAGAATGAGAGCTATTCCGAGCTACCTATTGATCGTCTTAAGCCTGTGCACCCTCACCTAAAGAAGTCGGGCTTGTTACTCTATGATGACAGACAATCTTTCAGTGCTTTGGCCATTTGCCGAATCAGCTTCTGATAAAGATCGACCCCTGGCTTGAGCTCTGCCCCCAATGGATCCAATACACCCGTCCTAGCATCGGTGCCGTCAGTGATAACTTCTACTACCCTAGGTTCAAATTGTGGTTCAGAAAAAACACACGTCGCTTTCGAACTCTTGACCTTATCCCTCAGCTCTTTGAGACGCTTTGCTCCCGGCATTACCTCGGGGGATACGGTGATAGTACCGACAGCCCTGACCCCGAAACGGTTCTCAAAGTATTGATACGCATCATGAAAGGCGATGAATTCTCTGCCCTGCAATCCGGCGAGTTCCGCCTCTATTTCTGTCACCAGTTTATCCAGTCTGGCCTCGGTCTTCTTTGCATTTGACTCGTATCGCGCCGCATTTACCGGATCCATCGATGACAGCTGGCTCTGTATTTCGCGCACCATAACTTTGGCGTTGAGCGGATCCAGCCAAAAATGAGGATCATGCTCACCATGGCCGTGATCGTCGTGCTTGTCATGGTCATCATGCTTGTCATGATCATCGTGCTTGTCATGATCATCGTGCTTGTCATGATCATCGTGCTTGTCATGATCATCGTGCTTGTCATGATCATCGTGATCATCGTGACCATGCGAATCGAACAGTCCACCCTCCCTGAAACTCAACTCAACAAGGCCCTCCGTCTCACCCAGTTCAACCACCACCGTATTTTTTGGTATTGATTCAAGAGGCTTTTCTAAGAATGTCTCGACATCATGTGCGACCCAGAAGACCGCATCTGCTTCTTGCAGGTACTTGGCCTGACTCGGCTTCAAAGAGTAGGTGTGAGGTGAGCCTGCCTCGACTAACAAAAGTGGTGCTGCTACACCTTCCATGACAGAAGACACTAACGAATGAATTGGCTTTATCGAAGCGGCCACATTAGGCTGGGCAATCGCCATATTTACGCTGGCGACCGCGATGATAGATGGTAGTAATAACTTGGTTATGCGCATACATTTCCCTTAAACAGGTATTTAGAAGCATTTATGTTATAATATAACACCTCGGTGATGCAAGAAATACCAATAGGCAGAGTTAGCTAATGATAAAATCCGATTCATCAACACTCATCGAACTGAAGAACGCTGGAGTCAAGCGTGCTGGAAAATGGCTGGCCCGCGGGATTACATTTTCGCTGCACGCAGGTGAGATCGTGACACTGATCGGTCCGAATGGCGCAGGGAAAACAACCTCAGCAAAAATGGCGCTCGGTCTACTAGACTTAGACGAGGGTACAGCGCTCCAAAAATCCGAGTTGCGTGTCGGCTACGTCCCACAAAAAGTTTCAATTGACTGGACCCTACCCCTGAGGGTTAAAAGATTCTTGAATCTGACCGGCTCCTGCTCAGAGACAGAAATTAATGCAGCGTTGGCGATGACTGGCACGTCTCACTTACTAAACTCTGAAGTAAATACGCTCTCTGGTGGTGAGTTTCAGCGAGTGCTCCTATCCCGAGCCATCGCCAAGAAACCTGAACTTTTGGTGCTCGACGAGCCGGTTCAGGGGGTCGACAATTCTGGTGAAGAGGCGATGTATAATCTGATCGAAACGATAGCTAAAACTCTCAATTGCGGGGTCCTTCTAATTTCACACGATCTGCACTTTGTGATGTCCGCGACGACCCATGTTATCTGTCTGAACGGCCATATTTGCTGCTCCGGGACCCCTAGAGCCGTCTCAACATCGTCAGAATTCCGCACTCTGTATGGATCAAAAATATCTGCCAACCTAGCGATCTACGAGCACATGCACGATCACACCCACGCAACAGACGGGTCCATAGTAAAGTTGGAAGAGATGGCGGAAAATTCTAAAGACAACAAAGAGATCACGACGAATGCTTGACGATTTTCTGTTTCGGGCCTTCCTCGGAGGCATCGGCGTTGCCATCATAACCGGTCCTCTCGGGTGCTTTGTAGTCTGGCGTCGCCTAGCTTATTTCGGCGACACACTCTCACACTCTGCACTTTTGGGGGTTGCGCTCGCGATTCTTTTGGAGGTCAATATCATGCTTGCGGTATTTGTGATCTCGGTATTGATGGGTCTCGCACTTCTAATGCTGAGACAAATAGCCCCCCTCTCATCTGACGCATTACTTGGTTTACTCGCGCACTCAACACTGGCTGTAGGACTCATAGCGCTCTCATTCATGACATGGGTGCGTGTTGACTTACTTGGTTTTCTGTTTGGGGACGTTCTGGCGATCAATCAATTTGATCTACTGACTATCGGACTAGGCGGCACGGTCGTATTACTCGTATTGAAGGTAATCTGGCGACCATTGTTCGCAGCCACAGTAAGTCCAGAGATAGCAAGGGCTGAGGGTCTGAGGCCAGAACGCGCCGAAGTGATTTTTATGATACTCATGGCCTCCGTAATAGCGATCTCGATGAAAATTGTTGGAGTGTTACTCATCACGGCTTTATTAATTATCCCTGCCGCATCGGCCAGGTGTTTTTCTAATTCGCCGGAGCAGATGGCTCTATTTGCGGTCCTAGTAGGTATTTTGTCAGTCATCATGGGTCTACAGAGCTCCCTTACATTGGACACACCAGCGGGACCGAGTATCGTCGCGGCTCTGTTGCTGCTCTTCATAGTCAGCACGTTGTCAATGCCGAAGATCAGAAGCATCAAGCGGAAATATTCGAACAATGCTAGTCATGGGGCGATGTCGTGAGCAAATCTCTTACCAAAAATCAGATCCTCGTTCTAGACACGTTAAAAGCTGCCCCAAAGCCGCAAACTGCATATTCGCTGCTCGAACAATTGAAAGAGCACGGTCTCAAGGCGCCTCCCCAGATCTATAGGGCGCTTGAAAAATTGCTAGCCCTGGGTCTGATTCATAAATTGGAGAGCATAAATAGCTTTGTTGCCTGCCAGCACAGCGATTGCGCCCACCAGATAGCAGGATTTGTGATCTGTGACGGGTGTGATCAAGTTTCTGAAATTATCGATGATAATCTGGAGTCACAAATCCGCTCAGTGGCCAAGACAGCGGGCTTGGTGCCCAAAAAGTCAACCATGGAAATCCACGGCCTCTGCCATTCTTGTAAGGGCAGCGAGGCCTGAAAATATTTTTGGCTGGAATCGAAAAACATAGAGGATGTCGAAATTGTGGAAGCATCCCACCGATCTCATCCCCGAATCACAGGTGAGGAAATTTACTCTTGGAATCTATGACCAAATCCACAGACATCATCCCTAACGTTCCTACGAGTATCATTTCTGGTTTTTTAGGCGTAGGTAAAACAACGGCCATACGAAACTTATTGCGCCAAAAGCCAAACAATGAGCGATGGGCCGTCTTGGTGAATGAATTTGGCGAGGTGGGCGTTGATGCCAGTTTGCTAGAGACCAGTACAAGTAATGACAAAGAAATTTTTCTAAGAGAAGTTCCCGGTGGGTGCATGTGTTGCACGAACGGGCTCCCGATGCAGATGGCCTTGAATCAGCTTTTGTCCCGGGCTCGCCCTCACCGCCTGCTAATCGAGCCCACCGGGCTTGGACACCTTGAGGAAGTTATCGGGACCCTCTCCTCTGGATTTAATCAAAAGACGATCCGGCTCAAAACTGTGGTAACTCTAGTTGATGCGAGGATGCTCAACCAAGACAGATACCTAAAAAACGATACCTTTATCCAACAAATCAAATGCGCAGATATAATTATTGGGAACAAACATGACCTCTACGAAATCGATGATCAAGAGCGTTTATTGACGTTTGCTAGTCAGAAATGTGATTCAGAGACCGAAGTGATATTTTCGGAGCAGGGAATGTTCGATCTTGAGCTACTGGACAGAGCTTCGCGATATGTTGCGCAATGTCAGCCACAACACGACCATCATAACCCGATTGAACCTCGGTTAAACGAGCTTACTATCCCCGACTCGGGATATGTGGTCGCATCAAATGCCGGTAATGGATTTGTAAGCTCAGGATTTCGATTCGATTCTCGATTTCTTTTTGATCTTACCCAGCTAAGATTGATATTGCAGGGCATTGATGTTGAACGATTCAAGGGAATTTTTCGCACAAATGACGGGGGTAAAATTCTCAACCTCGCAAGCGGCGTTTTGACAGAACTATCAGTGTCATATTGCGAGGAGAGTCGGTGCGAAGTAATAGGCAGGGACTTACCTGACGATTTGACGGATCAACTGCTCAAAGCTGTCGCTGTGTCGGAACTCTTGTAAAGACGAATGTTTCATCTAAAACCCAACACGACAATTGATGGTACCAATTGATCAACACGTAACCTAATGCCTCATCAGAACCATCTTATTCCTCGAATAAAGTCACATGCTTAAAGTGTGCAGCCCTGGAAAACTTATCGATTTGTGTTGATCCCTAAATTAGAAAGCATCAACAGCTTCATCTCATGCCAACAGTCGAAGCGTTGCAGTCAGCATGCCTCGAGATTTCAAGGGTAGATACCGGCGAGCCCGCTTTCATTCAGACGCTCACAAGAAACTTCTAGGATCAGCTGGTATTTCTCTAACGCCCTTCTTTGGACCAGAATACTCCGTTACCTAGGTTTCATTAACGATTGTTTCAGTGGTCGATCATTATCGAAATCTCTTTTTTCGGGTTGAAGGGGTCTTCTGCGACACAAAAACAATCAATGATTGACATAAACGAATCACTAGTTATTAAATAACCTTCCAAAAAAAACAGCAACTAAGACAAAATGTGACTGGAGGTCATCATGCGTCTGTTAAAAGTGGTCGACCATTTTGGCTCAATCAAAGCGTTAGCCAACGCCTTGGAACTCAATCCATCCACGGTCCAGGCTTGGAAAAAATCTGGATTAGTCCCGGAAAAATGGACGGCCGCTGTCAACGAGTTGATGCAGCAATCGAAGTTCCAAAAAGTTACACCGGAGCACGTCTCTGTTGATTCGATCATTGCCCAGCATGGCTCGGTCAAGGCCGTTGCTCAGCTTCTCAAAGTCACACCTAATACGGTCTACCGTTGGCGAGATTCTGGGCGAATTCCAAGCGAATCCATCGAGAAACTCGTTGGTTAGCTGAGTCTAAGAGGCCTAAAGCATGCCAACCTTCACAGACGAGACCTCAGCCCTTGGAGACTTGGAGAATCGAGTCAAAATCCCTTGTTCTTTGCCCGCAATGCTTGGTGCATTCATTTCCCTTGGAGCCTACTTAATTGCAAGAGACACTGGTGGATACGGATTGTGGCTATCAATAAGTCTATTTCTTGGCATCATTTTGACGACACTGTGTTTCTGGTCAGAAAAGGAAGGACAAATGCTCATCGAGGGTAACGATCCCTGTTTATCCTCAGGAGCTACCGAAAAAATTAAACCAGATCTCACCTTATGGCTTCGCATGCAAGGAGTCTATCTGGTATCAGCTTTCGCCATCTTTGGAGTGTTAGGTCTAATTGGTGATCCAGTGTTCGCAATGTATTTAGATTGGAAGGGGTCGTTTCTCAATCCATGAGAGTCAGAATTGAAGTTCCCTGTTTGGTTGTATTGTGTTGTTTAATTGGCTGCGCTAATGTCTCTAGCTCTCTCAAGTCGACCGAGCCCCCCCGTGAATCAGCTCGAGTACCCAGCACCTCAGTTAATATGGCGCTTGATCAACAAGAGCCTTATCAAAACGATAGTTTCAAGTGCTTCTACATTCCTGTTAGTACATCCACCGACGAGCAATTAGGCGTAACGCTACACTCGAGGGAGTGCCCCAAACGAATACAGTATGATTTCACAAAAGGTAATTGGCAGATCGCCAAATAGACTAATTGTCGATCCCTCACAGACTAGGCAATGAGTCGCCCTGTCGGCGAAAGCATCAGCGATCTTGGCAGTGACTCAGATCTGGTCACTTGGCAGTTTAGTGAATGGAATCGGACTGCCGAGCACAACGAACCGTAATAGCCCGTAAGGTACCCCCAACACAACAAAAAAAATCAATATATCTAGGTCATCGCCGAGACCTAAAAGGACGACGATCAATCCTAGCGTTGATATTACAAATAGAATAGTTAAAAACCAATCCACTACGAGCAATGCGCGACGCATCACAAATATCCTCTGCAGTCCTACCAATCAGTAAGCGGCACGTTATCGCTCACCACTCCCGCAACCGGTATTGTTGCGGCAGAGGACCTCAAACTCAATTAATTAGAAACTGAGATGGCAACGCACGATCGCGGAATCATATGTGCAGCCGTTGGATAACAGCATTCAGGTGTGTTCCAGAATCACGTTTTTCAAATCGACCGGAGCGAAAATTTCAACCCAATATCCATCCGGGTCTTTGATAAATGCAATGCCTTTCATCGAGCCATCATTTGGTCGTTTCACGAATTCAACACCCATCGATTCAAAACGATCACAGGCCGCATTGACATCGGGAACCGAGACACAGATGTGACCGAAACCTTTGGGTTCGCTGTTACCGTTATGGTAGCCCTCAAATTCATCATCCGTTTCAGTACCATGATTATGCGTCAGTTCTAGTAAGCCCGATTGCCGAGCCAACCATTCGATTCGCTCCGCGCGATCCGACGGCATCATATCACTCAGTCCAGCTTCAAAGCCCAAAAAGTAGAGACTGAACCCCATACTATCGAAGGTGAATGTTTCAATTAAGGTAGCACCAAGAATCTCGCGATAAAAATGAAGAGACCGCTGCGGGTCTTTCACTCGCAACATTGAATGATTTAATTTAAACCCGGATATCGACATCATTGTTGTCCTTTACGTAACGTTTGGTTGGATTGTTACAAAGCAATCACTTGGGATGGTAGTAAATCGATACTACGACTGTTCCAGCTCGACCTGCCCTGACTGGTACATCACGTTGATTCGAATCACGTACTTAGGTGCCCCATCATGAAGAATTTCCCCAGCATGGAGCACCGATCGATCGTGAATTCCATGTCGGAAAAATAAGGCTCTTCCACGACACGGACTCACTCGATGAATAACAGTCTGACCATCCAATAAGAGGGTATCGCCACCCACGACACCTTCTTGTTTACCATTGAGGTACAGCAGCATCGACAACATCGAACGACCAGTTTTCCAATACTCGAGGTTATGTGTTTTCTTATTCACAGAAAAGCCTGGCCAATCACCGTCCAGATGTGGCTTGAATTCCTGTCCGACCGTGTAGCGATACGTATTAAAGCGGTGACTCAATACACCCATACTTTGCCGACCCTCAATGACCGACGGAATGAAGGCTTTGATTCGGGAAAATAAAACCTCAGCGTCTCGCGGATGAGCCATCCAATGCACAGTTGTATTCTGTCGCATCCCGGGCGGAGTTTGGATGCCAGGTGCCGCCGCCCTAAATCCCAAAGCCTCGGTCAAGGCAATCAAACGCTCACTTTCCACTCGCGAAATCACGCCATCCACCTGAAAGGCGAGCCTGTTGTCAAAACTCAAATCTTGGTAGCCATGAGCACACCTCGTCCCACGAACTAAGAAGTTCTGATCAGCACGAAATATTGGTGTTTGTTCCTCAAAGCCACCATCAGGCAATGAACCCAAATCCGTAGCAACAACCTCAACGTTCATCGTCAGATCCTCATAAAAAAGCCCAGCGTGCAAAGCACACTGGGCTTCCTATCACCGAGTCATATTAGATAGTTCTCGCTGCCATCTCCTTGGCGATGTAATCCGCCTGACGCATCGCTAATGCGACGATGGTCAATGTCGGATTTTCTGCGGCACCAGTAGTGAACTGCGAACCATCGGACACGAATAAGTTGTCTATGTCATGAGTCTGACCCCACTTATTCACGACGCCGTCACGTGGCTTGGCCGACATCCGATTAGTCCCCAAATTATGTGTTGAGGGGTACGGCGGAGTTGGATACGTTCGAGTTGCCCCGACAGAATCATACAATTTCTTCGCTTGCCCCCAAGCATGATTTCGCATCGCGATATCGTTCGGATGATCTGAGAAATGCACGTTTGGTGCGGGCAATCCGTACTGATCCTTCACATCGTTGTTCAGGGTTACCGCATTAGTTTCTTGCGGCATATCCTCACCAACAATCCACAGCCCGGCCATGTTCTCGTACATATCCATCGCGGAGGTAAATGAGCGACCCCAAGCACCTGGATCCAGGAATGCAGCCATAAACGGAACCCCAAGAGCTAAGGTCTCTAGCTCGTATCCTCCAACAAATCCACGGGATGGATCATGTATGGATTCATCAGTAATAATTCCTGCCATGGTAGTCCCACGCCAGAAACGAACAGGTTTGGGGAAAACGGCGTACATAGATGCCGTCATATGACGCATGTAGTTCTTGCCGACCTGGCCGGAACTGTTGGCCAATCCGTCCGGGAACATACTGGAGGCAGAGTTCAAAAGTAACCTCGGGCTTTCAATTGAGTTACCAGCGACTGCGACAATACGTGCTTTTTGCATTTGCTGGTTGCCATCCTTATCGGCATAAATTACGCCAGTTACCTTGCCTTTCGCGTCATGCTCAATCTTCAGGACTTGAGCGTGCGTCCTCACCTCAAGATTACCAGTAGCCTCTCCTTTCGGGATGTCGCTATAAGCCGAAGACCACTTCGCACCAAATTTACATCCCTGAAAACAAAAGCCAGCTTGTTGGCAATTAGTCCGACCATCCCTAGGCTCACTATTGATGGCCATCCGACCCGTGTGAACGTTTTTATAGCCAAGGTTTTTTGCGCCAGCCTCAAACACCTTATAGTTGTTATTTCCTGGCAATCCTGGAATCCCATTAGTCCGCGTTACGCCAAGATTTTTCTCAGCCTTGGCGTACCAGGGCTCCATTTCAGAGAGACCAATCGGCCAATCAAGCAAACTTGCACCAGCCACATCACCGTAGACAGTCTTTACCTTGAACTCGTGCTCTTGGAATCGTAACGAAGCCCCCGCCCAGTGGGTTGTGGACCCACCAACCGCTTTAACAATCCAAGAGGGAAGCCCAGAAAAATCCTTGGATACACGCCAGTCACCCGAGGTGGTACGAGCATCAAGCCAGCTAATCTGGCCAAAGCTAGCCCATTCGTCGTTCTGATAATCTTGTGGTAGGTGCCTTCCGCCCGCCTCTAGGCAAACGACCTTGATACCTTTCTGAGCAAGCTCATTTGACAAGACGCCACCACCGGCGCCGGAACCAATGACGACAACAACACCATTATCGTTTAGATCAAATTTTGCAGACATTCTAATTCTCCTTATCCTTGCCTTTCTAAACCCAATTGATGTCGTTGTAGCCGCGATTTATGTAACCGCCCTTCGAGTACGACTCACCCTCGTAGCCAAACAATGGCCATACCTCTTTCTGGTTATACAACCCAGTAATCAGATTACCCCGAACCGTTTGGAAGAAAGAGCTGTCCTCAATACTCTTCAGCATTTCAATTCGGTCGTCCTCCCAGCTGGCAGAAAGATAATCGGTATAACCTTTTTCCTGAGCCAGCTTGTTTAAGATCTGAACTCCCTCCGCCACGCTCGACTTTGAATCAGCTGAATCATATCCCTTCATTGCACGAGCGTAATACTCATCTGGAATATGGTTGTGTGGGTAAACATCCCTCGCCATTCTAATCAGTGTCGCCATTTCTTTCGGCGTGACGTGTTTTGTCTCCATAGCCCAGGCAGCAGTGCTACCTGCAACAAAACCAGTACCAACCGCTAGGCCAGCACCGACGACCATGCACCGCTTGAGAAGCTCTCGGCGGCTTATCCCTTTCGATGAAGTGATTGTTTCCATTACTACGTTTCCTCGTTGTTATTGTAGAAATCGCTTCCGCTTATTGACGACGAACCGGCCAGGAGGCACGAAACGACGCGAATTCTCAAACTACTATCTGACAATTGGGATACCAAAAGGTAGCAGTGGGGTACTACATCGGGCAAATCGAATAATAAATTCGTATAATTGTTCAGACATTTTTCAATAAATTTATGGTGTACCAAGTTGCGCCAAGCGAGATAACGAGAATTTATGGTCTACCAAAAAGTTAACTAGCTTGGCGTTGCCGCTGATCTTCCATTCGGGTTGCTAAGCGGTTATCCATGTAAATCAAGCATGCCGACCGCAATAAAGATGTGAAGTTTTGTGGCGCACCCTGAAGTTCCATCACCTCTCGATGTAACTTCGATATGAAGCCGGGCGTTGTAAATCCCTGTGACTCAGCAACCTCGTCAAGTATTGACCAGTAAAGGCCCTCGAGACGGATGCTCGTTACCTGTCCATCGAGCCGGATACTTCTTGAAACATACGAATAGTTATCAGGATCTTGACCAGCAAAAATCTGACACATAGCGAACCCTCCTGGTGCGTGATTATTTTCTCTTTTATGAGAATGAGAATACACGGTTACAAAAGAATGGCAAGTGGCTATTATGGAATACCAAAACTATAAAAATAATCACATAGACTAAAATTTATGCAATTTCGAGTGCTTATGGTATTCCCTGATGATGTTTTTAGACCCAAAGACGTAACGCAAAATCAATTAAGATTTGCGCATGAAGAGTGCTGTTGTATCAAGCACAGGTAATTGCGTATGGCCTTGGTCGACTAATAGCCCGATTTCGGTATATCCGAGAATCACCCCAATTGCTCTCTGATGGAACAAGTCCTCGAAACACCCAAAGAGACATCGCGAGAACTGTCGTTGAGTTCACCATGACCGAGCTCGTCATAAATGATCCAGTGAACCTCCTGCCATTGCACTTCACTCGGGATGATCACATCGATACCAAAGCGTTACGAAGTCGATCGGACAGGAACAATTTTTCCATCGTGAATCGGATGCCTAACAAACCAACACACACATAATCATCCCTGTAAAGCGAATTCACCGAGCGCGTCACCGACATGTAAATGAGTGATATTATCCCATCACAGACTTGATCAAATACCACATGCATCGTGTTCGTATAAATGGCAACGTAATCAGCCCCCGCCATAACCAAGTGTTTAGCGGCGTCTCCTCAAATGACAACAGCATTCCGAGCACCGTCAGACTGACACTGTTCAATCTTGGCAAAATCCGCACTCACCATGACGATTTTCGCTTAACGAAAACCGCCCAATTTACGATTAACCGCATGCTTGCAGAGAGTAATACGTTTGCGTACTTACCCAGCTCATTCCACCGATGCGACCGTTTGTTTTACAGACCGAACCAATCACCTAATTCACCAAGATAAAGAACCAAGAGCACAAAAGAAATCCCTTTCCAAACCCACAAATTCTGACGAAGCTCTTCTGCTTCTTTTTCGAGCACAATCAGATCAGTATCGTTTTGCTCTCGCTTCATATTCGCTTCGCCTCCGCAATAATTCATGGCTGAGATAGTGCCAGATTCATTAAAAAAAACCTGATCTTGAATTCTAACCCGTGATGGTTTCATACTTAATCACAGTTTTTAGACAAACTGCGTGACTCAACATGGGTAAATTCAACAAATTTATATCGATCGTTGCATACACAGTAGTTAGCGCTTCGGGACCGAGCGCTCTGGCTCAACCGCCTTTCACATACAAATGCTTCGAAGCGGGATCGGGTCGAGATTTTCGATTTGAAGTGCCCGCAAGTGGAAAAGGTGAGCTCATCCTTTTACCTGGATTTCCCGTCAAGACCAGAGATCGCCTTCCTGTTAATGGATTTGCATCGAAAAATTCGTTCCGTTTTGGAAACGAGATCGAGGGTGGGCTCTTTCGAAACGGCGTGTTCTATTATCACAAACACAATAGTTCGACTGGCACCAAGATCGTAAACGGCGCCTGTAAACTGATTTAACCAATCTAGAGAATACGGCACCAACCTTTTTGGCCGAGCACTTGATCGAACCCCCTCAACTCGCGGTAATGACACTGGGCGGCTTCGTAGTCCAGGATGGCATAACCGCAAAAGGTTAACACCGCAATGATGCATAGCAGCGTAACAACTGTTTGTTTATAATATCGAATCCAATTCATCGAACGATCTCATCAAGGGAACTCTTAATATCGACGATGCACAAAAAAACTATAGTGGCTGTGGCTTTTGTTGCTAACTGCACTTCGAAATAACCATTCACTTAATGCGACTATCGCAATGGGTACGCTAGATACCATAAAAAATCTTTAACAGCTGATCATCTCGAGTCCAATAGCACGACAGCCTTCCAAACTCGTGGTCGTCCAGGTTAAGGAACTCCCAATCGAGAGCGCAAATCGTCTGGCATCGGATGTGTGGTTAGTTTCGTGCCTGCTTGGCGTACCAAGCCCGGCAACGGATCAGACAGTATCCCCTCCAACTGGCGCGCAATCTCGAGTAAAGCATCCAAGTCGACATCGCACCTATACCCATCGAAAATCAATGCATGGACCAAGTCCTCAGTACAAACATTACCCGTCGCCCCGGGAGCATAGGGACAACCCCCAATGCCACCGATCGACGCGTCCAAATGACGGATACCTGCATCGATTCCAGCCAAGGCATTGGCGATACCCAACCCTCGCGTATTGTGAAGATGCAAAGTGATTTCAATCTCCGGGAACTCATCAACAATCGCCTTACATAGGCTAAATATCTGATGAGGGGTCGCTGTGCCCACGGTATCAGCAAGGGTTAACGAGTCGATGCCAACATCCAGATAACGCTGGGCCCACTTCAGCACTATTGATGGATCGATCGAGCCAACAAAAGGACAACCGAAGGCCGTAGCCAAAGTCCCGTTGACCCTCAGCGATCCTCGATTTGTACAAATGTCCCGAAACTGATCCAACGAATCATCACAAGTCATTCGAAGATTCGCGATGTTGTGTGCATTACTGACCGACATCACGACGTTCACCTCATCGAGATAGACAGCGAGAGCTCGCTCGAGACCTCGAATATTGGGGATTAACGCACTGTATGTCACACCTGGAACACGCTCTATCGCGTCCAGAACGGCCTCAGCGTCAGCCAAAAGGGGTACAGCTTTCGGTGACACGAACGAAGTGACTTCGATTTTCGATAAGCCAGTTTTCGACAACTGATTCAGCAACTGGATTTTATCGGCAGTCTCCACAAACTGACCCGCACTCTGAAGACCATCACGCATGCCAACTTCTTGGATCCGAATAACGTCACTTGGCACATCTCGCATCAGAGCCCTCCACACACCTTCTTTATCATATCTGCATCAAGATCTAACTCTCCCAAGATTTCCGCGTTGTGAGCCCCCAGTTGAGGACCAATCCAACGTGTCTCACCAGGAGTCTTAGACAGTTTCGGAACCGCGGAGGGCATAAACAAATCAAGACCCGACTGCAGCAGATGATGCTCAATTGCACCGCGCGCTTTGAGCTGCTCGTCTTCAAATACCTCAGCAACTGAATTGATCCCAGACGCAGGAACAGACGCAGCCTCAAGAATCTCGAGGGCCTCGGCCAAACTGACCGACACGGACCAGCCTCCCAAAATTTCATCAAGTTCATCAGAAGCTGCAGCCCTGCCATCGTTATGTTTGAACCGTGGGTCATCAGCCACATCAGGTCTGCCAATTGCTTGCATGAGTCTCTGGAAAATACTATCTCCATTTGCCGCTAGGACGAGGTAACGCCCATCCTTCGTAATGTAGGTATTGGATGGTGCGATACCGGGGAGACTTGAACCTGTTCGCTCGCGCACGGTACCGTCTGCTCCATACTCAGGTATCAAGCTTTCGGTTACAGCAAGAACAGATTCAATCAGGGACACATCCACCACTTGCCCCTCACCTGATTGTTCCGCATGGCGTAATGCCATCAAGGTTCCGACGACACCGTACAACGAAGCCAGGGTATCTCCTATACTGACACCTGTTCGAACCGGGGCACGATCAGCGTAGCCGATGAGATACCGCAAACCACCGATCGCTTCAGCGATCGCAGCGAAACCTGGCTTCCCCGAATAAGGTCCTGACTGCCCATAACCTGAAACTCGAAGCATGACCAGCTTCGGATTCAACTCCGATAACCTGTCCCAGCCCAGATTCCACTTTTCAAGCGTACCAGGTCTAAAATTCTCAACAAGAACATTGGCGTCCTTGACGAGATCACGCAAGACGGCTTGAGCATCCGGATCTTTAAGATTGAGCGTTAAGGATTTTTTGTTACGACTCTGCGAATACCACCAGAGCGACGTATCATTGTCCATTTTACGCCATTTGCGCAGTGGATCACCGATTCCAGGCGGCTCAATTTTGATCACTTCCGCCCCAAACTGGGCCAGTAAGGCACCCGCATATGGCCCGGCTATCAGTGAACCCAATTCAATTACACGAACACCCTTTAACGGCCCTGTTATTCGATCAGGCATAAGCAACCTCTTTACCCTGATTCCCGATTTGAAGAGGAATACTGAGCTGATATTTCGTAGTAATCATTGAAACCAACACGTTCTCTTAACTCCCCGAAATCCATCAAATCCGTAGCACTTTGATGCCTCATTGCACGAAGCGAATCAGTCATCGCTTTCATTGCAGCAGCTAACAGGGTCAACGGATATGCAGCGAGAGAATAACCAATTGCTTGCAATGCATCGATTGGAAGCTGGGGAGTCAGCCCCCCTTCGACGATATTTGCCATTTTCGGACCCGGCAGCGATCGACAGATCTCTGTCATCTCAGATTCTGTTTGGGGAGCCTCGACAAACAAAATATCGGCTCCTAATTCGGAAAACCGGGCCGATCGCTCAATCGCCTCAGCCAGACCATACTCATGCCGCGAATCGGTTCTCGCTAAAATGAGGATCTCTGGACCACCTGTGGCCACAAGTTCATTCCGGGCGTCTACAGCGGCTCGGATCCTGTCAAACGCCTCATTTCTAGGTACAACCGCTTTCCCAGGGGTGTGACCGCATCGCTTTGGCGCTACTTGGTCCTCAATCATCACCGCCGCGGCACCCGCTTGGGCCAAGCCGACGACGGTTCGCCGAACGTTCATGGCGTTACCGTATCCAGTATCGCCATCTGCAATCAGTGGGATTTGGATTGCGGACGCAATGTACCGAACATGATCGACGACTTCGCCGTAGCTCATTAAACCCAAATCTGGCGCACCCAATTTCGTCGCAGATGCCGCAAATCCAGACATGAAAGTCAGAGGATAACCCTCTTGTTCAATCAATTTTGCGGACAATGCATCAAAGCAACACGGCATTAAATGACATATGTCTTCGGCTAATAGGGTTCGCAGATCGTTAAGTGTACTCATCCTGCTACCACTTGAACGGAATATAGAGCGCTAGATCCGGCACAATGTAGAGCACGAAGACACAGACCAGCATCATAATTAAGAAAGGCCAAACACCAGACGCAACTTCGCCAAGGGAGACCTTTGCAACCGATTGAATGACATACAGATTCAATCCAACCGGAGGCGTAATGAGCGCGCATTCAACCATGATCACCATGTAAATTCCGAACCAGATTGGATCAAATCCCAGTCCCATTGCTGCTGGAAGCAGCACCGGGGTCATGATAAGAATCATCGACAGTGTTTCAAAAACCAGTCCCATCACCAACAACACAGCCGACACGATTAAGATAAAAATAATTGGTCCATCGATGTTCATCGCAATGAAGGCAGAAATGTCTTGCGGTACACGATAGAGTGCGAGCGCTTTACCAAATACTTTCGCCGCCGCAATGATGATCAAAATTGCTGTTGTGGTAACAGCACTCTCTTTGACCGCCTCCCAAAAACTTTGCCATGTCAGTCGACGAAGCCAAAACGCAGTAATGATGACCGCGGCAACAAAGCCAACGGCAGACGCCTCCGTCGGCGTAAATGCGCCTGAATAGAGTCCGCCAATAATCAAAACTGCCAGAATCACCGATGGCAAAGCACGTTTAGTCGATTTTTTTCGTTCCAACCAAGATGCTTTAGGCATCTGCTTATACTGATTTGAAAATCTGGCATAGATCATGGAGAAGCCAACAAAGAACGTAACCAAAAGCAGACCGGGTCCGATACCCGCCAGGAAGAGTGCGATTACGGATTCCTCAGCCACGAAGCCAAAAACAATCATCGGAATCGATGGAGGAATCAAAATACCGAGCGTCCCGCCAGCGGCAAGCAACCCATAGACAAAACGGCGGTCATATCCACGACTGACCATCTCGGGTATCGCGACCGTGCCGATGGTGGCTGCGGTTGCCACCGAGGAGCCCGAGATTGCTGCAAAAAGTCCACAGCTAAGAATCGTTGCCACGGCCAGTCCACCAGGCCAATGTCCAACCCAAGCTTGTACCGCGCTGAACAGATCGCGTCCCACACCACCCTTCAGCAACACATTCGACATTAATAGGAACAGCGGCACCGCGAGCAAAATGAACCCATCCAACGTAGAGAGAATCGCTTGTGGCGCCATCAAAGGAGAAAATCCACCAAGGAATAACATACCAAGGCCGATGCCCCCGAGAGCAAAGGCAACTGGGACGCCGATTAAAAGAAGACTGAAAAGGCAAACGACAATGACAAGGATCGTCATTCGTGACTACCCCCGAGACTCACGGTGTCATTCCGCCACAACGCTTTCAGTTCGCAAGCCGCTTGAGCAAATAATAATAAAAATCCTAATGGAACCGGGAGTTCGGCAACCCAGGTCGGCAGGTTGAGAAGCGAGCCGGTGGTTCTTCCGCGAACCCAACTCTCATAAAAAATATCCCAACCCCAAAGAACGATTACAATCGAGAAAATGAGGATGCCCACCAGTGACACTGCCATACAAACTTTCTGTGTGCTTCGCGGCAATCTGCTGGTCAATGCATTCACAGTGATATGTTGCCGAAGCGTCAGAACCCAGGCCATTGCGAGCAAGCATCCCCAGATTAGACACAACTGGCTAATCTCAGCAGCCCAAATTGTTGGTTTGATGAAGAAATATCTAGCGACCACCTCGTACGTTAGAAACAGACCTGTCACGGCCAAAAGGGTAGCCCCAAACAAACCCGCCCAAACAGATAGTTTGTTAATCAATTGCATGATCATGTTCACCGAATGCAACGCGACCCCCTAAGGTGGCCGCGCCTTGGAACGAAATTATTGGCTCGCTGCGTCTAAAATCGTCGTGCCCAAATCACCAGTGGCTTGGAGATACGAATCATAAACGGGCTTAGAAACAGCCTTCCACGCTTCGAGCTCTTGATCTGTCAGTTCGACGACGGTCATTCCATTTGCCTTCGCTGCCGCGTAGGCGTCTGCTTCGATTTGAGTCATTGCGTCGCGAACACTCTCTTGCGCAACATTGGCTGCAGCCCGGATGTGACCTTGGATCTCCGATGACAAACCGTTCCACCAATTGGTGTTAACGACCACAACAAATTCAATATCCGCATGATTGGTCACCGTAATTGTATCCATCACTTCCCAGAGCTTCCGTGATTTCACACCTGAAACACCTGTCATGCCGATATCGACCGTGCCGCGCTGATAGGCCAGATACTGCTCTGATCCAGATATCAGGGTCGGCGCCCCACCTGCCGCTGTCACGAAATCACCGAGCGTTTTTCCGAAAACACGCGCCTTCTTTCCCTTCATATCCGCAGGTGTCCGTATTGGCCCACCCTTCGACAGAAGGATTGCCCCACCATACGCCTGCCAGTAAAGAATCTGACCACCTGTCTTTGCGACTTCCTTCTCAATCGTCGTTCTCACAACACTACCTTCAGCAACTGCGGCTCGCACCTTCGCTTCTGAGTTCAACAGGAAAGGCATATAAAACACATCAACCACGGGTGCATCACCAACGTATCGAGTTAACGATGCAACACCAGCCTCAATAGCCCCAGAACCGACCGCAGCCGGTACCTCTTTATCTTTGTACAGCTGAGCACTGTCATAGATCTCTACATCGATAGCGCCATTGGTTCGAGCTTCGACCTCTTTCTCGAACACGAGTAAATTTTGTCCGAGATGACTTTTGAGCGGTAATTGAAGAGATATCCTCATCTTGTCAGCGGCTTGAGCTGTCCCAGCAACTAGTGTCAAACCGAGTGCTGCCACGGCTATTTTTTTTAACATGGTTTAATCCTCGTTATTGTTATTTATTCCGTATTGTTGCCCTGCAGGACGAAAATTCGTCACATCAGTACAAATCGTTATACCTTTCTATCCAAGATTTTTGCAATACCAAAATCTTATTTTTAAAAAATTTGTTTGGTTTACTTTATTTAAAATCGTTATAAGGTATACCAAATATAAACTGTCACGGATGGGTATGACGGATTCACTCAGCCTCAAGGCCCGAAAAAAAACTGAAGAATTCATCTTGCAGGGCATTTTAAAAGCCGGAGATAAGATCACAGAGCGCGATCTTGCAGAGCGTCTTGGTATGTCCAGGGCGCCTGTTCGCGAAGCGATCCGAGAACTCATAGCGGTTGGACTTCTAGAACAAATCAGTGCCCGGCAAATTGTTGTGCGTCAGTTACTGTTATCCGAGGTGAAAGAAATCTTCTCAATCCGAGCGATGCTGGAAGGCAAAGCAGCTGCTGCGGCCGCTACAAGATTCCAGACGAAAGACCTCTTGAAGCTTGAGCAACTTCACGAAGATATGAAGCGAGTTGCGAGGAGCGACGACCTTACCGATTATTTTGACCTGAATATCCAGTTCCATAAAGTCATCCATACAGTCGCGGAATCCCCTCGCTTGATGAACTTAATCGATCAAGTGATGCGCGAATCACTGGTGTTCCGAAGTCGGAGCCTAGCTGATCAAAAGAATATTCAGAAATCAATCGAAGAGCATGAGCAACTGGTCAGGGCATTCAAAGCATATGATGACGAATTGGCTTCAATCTTAATGGTTCGTCATATCGACGGCGGATTTAATCGACTCGAACTCCTGTAGCTTATTCCAAAGTCATTCCAACGATCTCATTCTGAAAATCAATTTCAATCAGTGACTGCTGGAAAAACGTTGTGCCAAGAATGGCATCGACATTCGCGGTGTCCATTAACTGACTGAGTTCAGCGGTCGCAATCCCAAATGTTTCGGTTAATGATTGATCGCCCACAACGAGCGTGCAGGCAACTGTTTGAATCTCAAAAGTGCCAAGCATCGGATGAAAATCATGCTGTTTCCCAAGTACCTGCCCGAACACAGCAGTTTCATTACTCCTGAGGTAAGACAACCCAGCACCAGTGTCTAGAACACAGCTCAGTCGGTCCTCCCCAATCTGGCAATGAACAACAGGGGAACCCATGACAAAGGCGGTTTCATAACCGTCAATTGATACGTCGAGCCGAGCGAGAGTGTTGTTTGCAACGTCAAATCCCAACACGGCGTCAGAAAACGCATCAACTCCGATCAATCCGACAGCATCAAATGGCAGACTGTCCTGTATTTCAGTCCAGGCATAACTGCCAAAACTCGAATTTAACTGAACCACTGAGCCCAGCATGCGGACCGGAATGTCTGGCCCTAATGATACCGGAGACCCCGTATCGATGATGAGGCATCCCTCGTCGAAATCAGCGCACAGGATACCCTCACGCACAACAACTTCGATTGACTCTGACACAAATTATCCCTCCTGCATCCGAAGCCTCAGTGTACTGCGATTCAGTCGCTTAATAATAGCTTCGACGATCTGTGGAAACACTGGAAGATGACTCACTTTCCACTGTCTCAGAAATAGCCTCGTAAGTAGATGCCGCGGGCGGCTCTGAAGTGTCAACTGATTCTGGAACACTCATACTGGAAGTGTTTGAATCACCGACTACGGTCTCGGAAAAGCTTTCGCCTGACGACAAGCTGCCTGAATCAGATCCATTATCAGAGTTGTCAACAGCAGACCTACTACCTATCCAATTCACACGATCTATTTTCTGGGGAACAATTTCCTTGCCGCGAGCACGGATCAGCGCCAAAACGCGTTTCATACCGCCATGCTGACTGCGCTTGAGCGCGTCTTCGATCAACTGAACTTCGGTACCGGAAAGCGTTATGGCTTGAATCCAGTCGAACTGACGTGACGTCTGTATATCAATAATCGATGTGGAAACACCAGCTGATCGCATCGCTGGGAAGGTAACTTCAGTCGATTGGCTTTTATCGAACACATTCGTCAGTTTCAGTTTATTCAAACCAAGCCGTGGCCTGACTTGAATAACCGTATTCCGTCGAACCTGCCCCAAATCAGTCCCGTTGAGCTCTACCAAATAAGTACTCAGTAAGCCTTGGAGATTTCTGACAGCACTTGATTGATCTGCCGAACTATCAATAAACGCTAAGACAGCTCCGCCTCGGGTTTGAGACAACGCGTCTATGACTGACTCTTGTGAGTCGAGTCTCCGCGCACTATCAGCGTTTAATCCAGCCGACAGGATGATAGAAACAATTGCTAAACCAAACTTTATTTTTAGCACGACCCCAGGCTCTCTCAATCGAACACATCTTCTATCGGCAAAAAACGCGCGCCCTAAAGGACTTCATTCCCTTATGGGAAGCTATTAGCCACGGCGCCGTTGAATCATAAATCCATTTAGCGCACCTCTGGGTTGGCACAAGTCACCAAGGTTGAGACATTATCAGGAGGCAAGTGCGTAGCTAATCATCCAGTCAATTAATCAACGCTGTCGATCCAGAAGCGAGATCCCTAATCAATCGTATCCTATCGATTTCATCTTGTGATTCAAAACGTGCGCGACTTTCGATCAGTTGATCAACTTCCGTAGCCATCCCCTCGCTGATAAGAGCCCGGCACTGTGCAAAAAGACTAATATCCAGACAATTCAGATCGCGCTCAAATTCAAGCTTTGCTAATACTGACATTTTTATTCTCCGTCAAAAAAACAGCACAGATAATGACAGCAAGAAAAATGCCAATAACCTTGGGGCAGGTATAACTCAATGACCAGTGGCAAGAGAGATAGCCCAGCATTACTCCGATACCATGTCCTAGCTAAGAAATTTAAAAAAGGTTTTCGAATTGACACAAGCTGCCAACTACCACAACCCCAACTGCAGTGAATAAAGAGACGCGCTGCGCTTTTAGCAAGGTTCAGGCATCAGTCCAAAAATCATCCTTTACCTGCAAGACGGATGGACGACTTAGACCTTGTACGGATAGAGAGCATCCCTTGGCCTCGATTGGCACCAAATACTAAGACTGGACGCTCAATCTGCGCTACACGAAGCATTGACGGCAACGACTTCGAAACGATCGTTAAATATGTCGCCGAGCAACCGGGCGCCCTTGAAAGGCCTTTTGTTGCGACAGACAGGGGGCCCGATTATGCCGGCCGATCAATACAATCTTGGAGATCATCGCCTTGCGTCTCAAAACATCATGGCTGACTGAGAAAGGGGCTCAAGTAATTTAATCTTACGACAAGACCATGATCACAATGACTGTGGTTGCAATAATCAGCCAATTGATCCACCAAGCCTTCGGTGGCTTGTTATCGTTACCTTGCATGGATCACACTCTCTGTTGCTTCAGGGAACGGTAACCCCTTTGCGGGATCGAGTCCAATATCGGATACGAAACTTCAATAAAAAAGGCTGAGTGTGACTCAGCCTTTCCTGGTTTCGACTCGCCTATTTCAAGGATACACTCGGTCGCAAGCGGTCGGTCGGCCTCTGTTATCCGTTTGCCTGTCAAAACAGACGCCCTCAGCGGGACTCTTACGGATCGCCCGGAAAGCGCTTGCCGGTTTCTCACGATGAGAAACATTTACGAAACCAAAAGTCACTATCGCAGATTTCTCGACGCATTCAATAACTCCATGGTCGAGCTCTAGTGTTGCATCTGCGTAAAAACCAACTAGGTGCTCGAGCTTACAGCGGTTCTAACCACTACTCTCAAGGTTGTTTTAACTACGAAGGGGTTCTATTCAGGAAAATTCTGAAACTTCGAGCACCATATCGATTAGCTGATGGATTCGTTTGTTGTTCCCAGCGATCGCCAATCTATTTCGATCTGATTCTGCATTCAGTTTTTCAATGTGGGCTGTGTTTTCACCGACGGTTTCAACCAACCCGTCACAAATCTCCTTTAACTCATCGATCATTTCATTCGATATTGAATATTCTTCATCGAGTACTTCCTGCATCACCCGATCATGATGAAGGTCTGTTGATGCGGCGGCTAATACAATCTCATCAGTGAAACCAGCAGAGCTACTATTAACAGCGATCATTTGTTTGTTGATCTCGACTAATGATTGATTAATTCGGATAAGACCACGGTTGATCTCTATTCTCGCTTTAAGATGCTCTATCAGTAGTTTAAGCGTCGCGAATTTCGCATGAATTTTCTTTTCCTCTTCTTCGGTCTCAATATGATTGAGCTCATTCAAACAAATCGCCAAATGTGATTCCAGTCCTTTGGTTGCAAGATCACGAAGCGCGACGCCATTGGCTGTCGTATTAGCCAGAATATGAAAATGATTTTCTTCAACTTTTGACCGATGTAGCCCCGCTTTAGCCGTGTTTTCGCTGACTCTAGCGGACAGCTCGTAAATGAGATTCTGGATTCTCTTTAACTTTTCGATTTTTACTTCAGTACCCATAAATACTCCAATATAACAATCTTCGATTTGCAGTCTCATCTACTTGATATTTGCACCCAAAATATTTTGAGCTAATAAAAATTCCAGAGGTGTGATGGGCTGGACCATGTATTGATCGAGATTTAAAAGTGTTCCTAATTCGTTGGCGATCTCCTGGCCTTCGGTCAGTGCAGCCTGCGCATCAATTTCCTTTTGCTGATATCGAATACCTAGTTCAAAAAATCTCGAAGCGAACTCTAGGGGGACATAGATCGTCACCGGACCGTTCACTGTAACCATTGTCTGAAAACACGTCTCATCGTCAGCCACTGGTTGGGGGGGCGGAACTTCTCCTCCGGCAGTTGCAATCATGACTTCTTCCTCATGGCTGGCAATCGCCTTCATCGCCGCTCGAAAGATAATATCAAGCCCTGTTTTAGACCGGAGCGCGATGCGAATTCGGAGAGCTCTAAGCTCTTTTGAGTCCCCTGACGAAGCCACCGCTTTTTCAAAGCCACTCTTCGCAGTTTCTCGCTCTTTCGTCTTCCCACCATCAAACCAGCTTAACAGACCCATCGTTTGATCCCGCCTAGTACTTTGAGACTTTTTCTAAGATCACATCATGTCTTAGATCGGGGACATCGAGCCACGTCGATCCCGGAGAATCGCGCTTGACCATTGCCTGCAACAACGCACTCGTTCCTATCCAGACAATCTCGCTTAAATCGGCAGCCTGTCTTTTCAACCCTTGAACAGCCACAGTTAACGCATACGGGTCGTTGACTAAAATAAAGTTTGGAGCGTCACTGAGCCTCAATACATTAGGATTATTTTTCGTTCGACCAAATATTGGCATCCGAATCACCCGCTGATTTGCAGCTACAAGACGTTTCGCAACGCCACCTGCTTCCTCAATTTCCTCGAGCACGACACAGAGCTCTTTATCTTCAGCATCCTTGGCGATCAATTTAGCCAACTCAACAGAGCTCCCTGGGGTTGTAGGCGTCAAAATCTCTCGTGGACTGATTTGATCTATTCCGACAAATCTAACGATCTCTGAAAATGACAGGGCTGTGTCATCATCGAGTGCGGCATACTTCAATCGATCTTTCCTCAGCTTCAATGCATTGATCAGTGACTCAAATTGCTCTAGCGCTTCAGGTGCGTAAGGGTTAGCTGCAACTACCCTCAATGGACGACTATCTTTCACATCGTCCCAGTCCGCAAATTCCCTCAAAACGGCCCGTTGACGAGCATCATTTGGCAGCTCAAGCGTACTCAGCGGACATATATCCACCTCTATCCAATAACGCTTACCATCCTTCGCCAATGCGTCAGCTAACGGATTAACCGCGTCGCCCCATGTAGCGTTGGTCACAATAAGATTGGCGTTACTAATTCCCATGTTCTAATCCTGTACGTCGTGTCTTAGACACTACACTGATAGATCAATAAAAGCACCCACAAAGCTGGGAGCGATCATTAGAAAACCCCGAAAATTTTCCGCTTAACCGATTGCTCGGTTTCATCCCACTGACCATAAAACACCGCAGATATCCTCAGCCGGTAGTGGTGTAATACTACCCTAGCATCGTAATATTTAGGCAAGGTGATTAGTTAATTTACTGAGGTTTTCATGAGTCTGGCACTTGTTTCTAAAATCAATATTGTTTCAATCGATTTACCGTTACAACGGCCTATCGTCTCTGCAGTCGGACGCTATGGCAAATGGCCATTCATCATTACTGAAATAACCCTCGACAATGGTATCGTTGGCAATAGTTATATTTGTCCTTACCTCGTCAACTTCACAGACTCCATCGAGCGGGTTATAAGGGAGCTGTTCAGACTCTTCGAAAATCAGCCACTCGCTCCCGCGGCATTCTATGAAGTAGGGATGCGTCGGTTAAGTTTACTTGGCCGCTCTGGAATCGCATTATATGCGCTCGCCGCCCTCGATATTGCATTTTGGGATGCGAGCGCTAAAGATGCAGACCGGCCGTTGTGTGAACATTTAGGAGGCACTCTTGCAGGAGTGAAAGCATATAATTCTGGTGGGCTTTGGTTAATCGCACCAGAACAATTGGCTCAGGAAGCAAGAGACCTCCGGAATGAGGGTGACTTTTCTTCGCTCAAACTCCGTTTAGGTCGGAAGACATTGGACCAAGACCTGAGAGCCATCGAGGCAGTCCGATCCCAAATGAACGCTGATGATGATCTCTTGTGCGACTTTAACCAAGTACTGAGCTTTACTGAGGCACTTCGCCGCCTGAAAGATTTGGATAACCAAGGTCTTTACTGGTTTGAGGAGCCCATCCCCTACCATGAATTCAGAAACTACACCGAACTCCGCCAACATCTGTCGACGCCACTCATTCTCGGCGAGAACTTCCATGGAATCGACCACGCCACCCTGAGTCTAGAACTCAAATCAAGTGACGCGATCATGCCAGATCTGATGCGAATTGGTGGGGTGTCTGGATGGATCAAAACGGCAGCACTCGCAGAGGCTTACAAAAAGCCTTTGTCCTCCCACCTCTATCACGAAGTGTCTGCGCATCTAATGCGCGTGACACCGACGGCGGATTATCTCGAATGGATGAATTGGGTTGACCCTTTATTAGTGGAGCCCTACCGAATCAAAGACGGACATCTCGTCATCCCAGAGCGCCCAGGGGTCGGACTTCAGTTCAACCGAGATGTTATCGACAGGTACCGGGTCAAGCGTTGAAAAAGTATCGTCAAAAACACAAGATATATCGATTTCCGTGAATCATTGCGCGTCGTCCGCCGACTGTCCGCGACTCACTGGTCATTTTCCAGCAAACAAATTGATCTTGTCTTACTAAATGTTGTTCATTGATTAGTAAAAATCAATGAACACCACTAGTAATTGCAGCGGGATACACTTTGTCTACCTCTTGGGCGATAAAACCCATCGAGATATATCCTCCAGTGGTTCCTGGCGCTCCGCACCGCGCATCAAGATTTTGAGCAGTTTCGTTCCGTCGACATGAATACACAACTAACCCATTTTCGAGTACGCCCAATTTATTGATATCGGACATCAATCGACGATCTGAACTATTACCGACCAAGATTGAATCAGATGCATGGACGTTGCAGACCACAAGTAAGAAGAAAAACAAAGCTCTCAGCATGCTTACCACTATCCAATAGGCGTGACTAGCTAAGACTCATCACCAAGATCCCTGAAACATCAAGACCTGTTCAACGATGCAATTGTTACTTGAACCTATGTGATATCAACTGGCCGTGCAAAGCAACGACGCGGCGAAGATTCACGAGCAACACCCAAGTATCTTCTGGAACCAATCTGATAGGGAACTGGGTTTCTGGCTCATCCTGCGAGTGTACAGAGGTATTTCGCAATATCCGAAGGGTGTGCAGGTATGACTTGTACCAAGCCGAAATTTTCATTCCTTTGTAGCGAGCCGAAGTCGGTAGTTTAGCAGCCAAATCCTCTATCCCTCCATGAAAGGTGCTCGGGCGTTTGCCGTAAAAGCAATAGCAAAGGTGGTTTACGAGGCCCTCTGATAGACGACCAGAAGCACTACCTATTTCTAAAGTGGTTGGATTATCTCGATTCAGAACCGTCAGCATATTATCTATCGCAGTGATTAATTCAGCTTCATGCTGTACCAGATCGAGAATGCGAAATTGTTCTAGCTCGAGCCTAAATTCTTCAAGTAACAGCCGCGTACTCGCTGCTTGGAGCTCCTCTTTCTCGATGGCTGCCTCGCCAATTTCCTTGAGTAAATTTCGTCTAAGCTCGTCGTCAACCTGTAGCTCTCTGTTGCCGGCTCGTGCTCGACCCAGCTGGCGCGACAACTTTTGATGAATTGTCTTGTCCCAGTAACAAATCTTTATTGTCTTAAGTTTAGGAGAATTTACAAACCACTCTGAAACCGCGTCCATCAAATGACGTAAGAGAACATGTGGTTGGTCGAATTGCTGTGCAGCTAATGCCGACATTACCAATTGCTGATATGGTTCATATCGTCGTGTCGCAAGACAATCTGTAACCTCTTGCGCACGAATCGCTGCCAAAAGTGCAGCTAATGTATAGCTGTAGTCGTCTTGTGTCGTTTCTGGGTTCCTGGTTTGTCGAAAAGGTAGGGTATGAATACAAAAAATATTCTTTGGTGCGTCAAAAGCATCCGCTTCGGGTTTAAGACAATCAATGCGAATCAAACGCCTAAAGTCTGAACCATGCGACTCAAGCGTATGTTCCATTGTCGCGCTTGTAGCCCAAACGCTCGACCCCTGGGCTGCCTCTAGAACTGGTTTAAAGTCTTGACCGTTCAATCCAAACTTGGTTTTCAAGCTCGTCCATGCCTGCCCTATGGGTTGAGGGTAAAGACCTTGATCAACAAACTCTCGTTTTTCGTTGTAAACGTTGGAACTGATTACGACTGACGAGTCTGAATCAGCCAAGCTGGCCAAGTCGCCCCAAAATAGTTGGATTTCCTTGATTGAGCCCAGCACCTCGATCGTTCTTGAGTATAAAAGCTGGGCCGGATTGGGAGCAGAAATAGCCATAAAATGAGGTGGCTCCTACATCGATCTCACTATGCCGTCAGGTATCTCGCGACATCGTCCAGGCCTCGCTGATATGACTTCCGAGTTACTCGTTCATAAAATTCAACTGCGGGTAAGAATATCGCATATCCTAACCGAGGGTTAACTAAGATCAACCTATCTAAATCATAGCCATTCTGGAAAGCTAAAAACTGATAGAGAAACAGCTGGCGGAAGTCTTGGAGCCTAAACCCGTACGCCGAGGTCTTTACCTCGATTAATGTGTGAGTCGCGAGTATGTCTGGAGAACAAGAATTCAAAAAACCATAGCCTCTTAATCGAGGATGAAAATTAATATCCATCGCAGCGATCTGTTCGAGAAATTGATTAAGCCGGTGACTCAAGTTAATCGAGTCTCGCAAGGTAGCAATCGAAACATTTTCAGGGCTTAACTGTTTCCCACTGATCGAATTGATTCGATCGATTGCGCAGTGAATGGTATTCCTGTCTTCATTCTGAAGGTTCAGATCGTGCGATTTTGCTGCATGCGCGAACGAAATTTCAGCCACCAGATCGTTTAACTCTGGGCGCTCTCGATGCACGAATTTTTTCGCAAATTGACACTTAGATGCTGTGGTTTCTAGCACTGATCGGAAGTTCGCTTGATAAATCTTTGACAGTGCTGGCCCACACTGTCTCCATAATTGCTCGTCAAATTTTGCTATATATGTTTCACTGGCCATCACTATCTAATTCAGAAGAGTCGATGGATCCCAGACGCTCATGAGACCGAGGTCAGTCTCAATCGTCTGCTTCATTGTGGATCCTGCAATATCTGGTTTGGATCGCATCAAGTTGATGATTTCCCTTCTCACAAAGACAGAGTCTGAGTATTCCCAAAATAATTTCACAAAGAAATCACCAAATACTGGATCCAAGGTCTCTGAAAGTTCGCCGATTATTCTACATATTTGACCAACTACGCTAGCTGGTAATTTTCGACGAGACTCGGCGAGATCCATGACCAACTTTGTAGCAAGAGTTTTAACAAGCTTGACATCCATCACAGATTTCACAGCGATCGTAAGGCGCACCAGTTTTGGTAGTATAGGAAAGTAGTGAACGTTCGTGGCGTACCTGACCAGCAGCGGAAAGCAGACCTCAACTTCGCTTTGTGGACTGTAATGGAGAGCTGAGATATAGATTTTCAAGCTCCGAATGTCAGGCACAATCTTCTCGGTTTCTTTCTCGATCAGTTGGTTCAAATTTTCCGCAGCAGATATTTGTTTGAGCTCCTCAACCCTCGTGATGACAAGCTCCGAGTAAGGATCGAAAAAACACTCGAAAATTTTGTGGCTATGGGACTCTGACACTTCCGACGATCGACGCCTCATCCGGCTAGAAAGCTCAACTTTCTCTAATCGAAATTTCGCTGAATTTATCTGGAATCCAAGCCCAGAAATGACATCAACCAGACGGTGGATAGCAAATCTAGCGTCATCTTCACTCGAAAAAAATATGCGAATGTCATCCACAAATCGACAATATCGCCAACCTTGATCAAGCACATATTGGTCGATCTCTGAAAGAATCAATTCACCAATAACACGACTGTAATCGCCGCCAACTGGGAGTCCATACAAAGAACCTTGGACCGTCTCAAAGAAAAATTGCATGAATATTTTATCTTTATCATCGAGGGGTAGAGATGTAGTCACTCTGTCAATGTGATGATATTTCACGGTTGCGTAAAATTGAGCGAGATCGATCGAGATCTTCCAAGGAAAATCGTCGGCCAATTCCTCCTGTTTCTTTACAAAATCTTTCCATCCTATTTCTCGATCAAACAGCCCCTCCGGCGCGGATAGATTGGGTCTATAAGAAAACACAGACTCATTCAGCGTATTGCCCCACAGCGAACTAAATCGAGCAACTAAACTAAAAGCGTGAACAGTACTGAAAATGGCAAGTAAAACAGGGAGCTGTGTCGCAATACGCGGACGGAGATCCCCTGAATAAAACGCGTCTCTAGCAATGCCCGAGTGTGACATTGCCACGCTTGAAATCGCCGATTTTTCGATCTCAGCGATAGCTGGGGCCAATCGATCGAGGTGATCCGTCAAATAACGCAATTCAATCGCAGGCGGATAAAGATCGGTATCACCAAAAACCAGAAGATGATTAACCGTAGTCTGAACTGCAGACGGAGTAACAAGTGGTTTAGACATACAGGCAGGCGGATCTTTGAATCCCATCCACCTCGACATTTCCAATATATTCGTATGTGGCCCCTGGGTCGATAAATTGTTCCCAAACAAAACGACCTTTAGAGCTGGCGACTCTCATTCCCTCGATCTGCTCGGCAGTTATATTCGAATAAGCATACAGACGGACACCCCAGCTCTCCGCTCCCAAATATTCAATTGTCGCAAGAGGGACTGGGTCAGACTCTGGAAGAAAGGAATCTGAAAAACCAACATATAAAACTCCGCCGGCATCTGCAGGCAAGAAAAACACGACGTTACTCGACTCAACGAATTCAATGGCCTCACTGGCCACGACCTCCTCGAACGCAATTAAGCGATCCATTTGGGTTTCCTCCACACCATCAATGCTTGTTAAAGCTATCTGAGGGCATACTGGCTCTCAAGCTTAGCTATGACTCTTCAAAAACAATGGCGCTCATCGACGACGATAAAATATCAGTCTCAATCTGGAACGGTTTGCTCTCCCAGCACTGAGATTCGAAAGAGAAAGATAAATCAAACTGCGTGTTGTCTCTTATCAGTGCATACGATCCTGCTCCTAAGAAGCGGATACCTGACACGAAAAAATCGTCATATTCGCTTCTAACATCCTCATACACTACATAAGGGGTATTCCATTGCGTTAATGGGTTATTCATCCTGAGGAACTCATAAAAAACATGATCAACCTCATTAGCCCGACTGCCTCTCCAAAAATCATTGTCAGATTGCGCACCTCTTACTCGAAAGCTAGGCGTATAAGCAGTCACGAAACTCTCGTTCCCTGTTTCTTCGTCGGTGACGCAGCATTCATCAGTCTCCTCAAACCTAACCTGCATTCCCTGCAGTTCCTCAAATAATGGCCGCTGGTAATCCAGCGCTTGTGACTCTTGGGCGAGAAACTCCTCAAGGAACACATCCCAGCGCTGGTTTGGATCGCTGCAATCTTCAAAACGCATCGCTACCGGAAAAATACAGACCACCGAACAATTAAATGACATAGCAACTCCCCTCGTATAGCCCGATAAGCTTTAAACCGATCTCTAAGCTGTCAGAAACTATCACCCTGCGGCGCAAAATCGCCAAGAGATATTGACCACCGTTCGAACGTACTCGTGATAGCGACGCATGGCAAGCAGACATCGAAAGTTAATGAATAGACGCGCAATTTGTCCAGTAGATCCTGTCGTCTGATGTATAGAGATACCCTTGGTCCATTAGGCTTTGGTAATCACCCACGTAGTCTCGGGTCGTATCCGCCAATAACCAAATACCGTTGTCTTCAGTGAAATAGATGTAGGTTCTTGGTCCAGTATCGCGTTCCCCACTCTCGTAGAACCCGTCTAAGGCGGCGATGAATTCATCCATAAGCGAGAGATCGACACGGAACTCCGTCAAAAGATGCCACTCGTTATCGGTATTGCTGATCAAACGCATCCGGTTCTCGATACCGACCGCAGAAAACAGGGACGCTATCAGTACCGCTTGGTCGTCACAGTCTCCGCCTCTCGTATCAAGGGTCTCAACTGGAGGTGCCACATAATCCCCATCAACCGTTTCACCTTCACTCATGTGGCTCGGGTCCGGGACATAGGTAACATTTTTCTTCACATACTCAAATAATGCGGCGGCTCTTCGCAAGACCGCCGGCTCATTTTCTTGATGAACGCTGGCAATGTTGACTGCCAGTGCCCGGACAGAGCTTGGATCTACCAAGGCCCTATAGTCGACCGGTCCCTCGAGTGCTGAACGGATCGGGCCGTTTACTTGCGTACGACCCTTGGAGTACTTCTCGATTAGGTGGTCAGTCTGATGCGCTCCTGCGGGTGTCTCCACTTGTGTCCGTTCTGGGCCTTTATTCGTAGACCAGAAAGCCGTCAGATGGGTAATAGCAGTGATATGCGCCAAATCGACAAGGCTCTCCGGTGCCGTCCAAACCCAGTTGGAGTCAAAAATAATCGCTATAATCGGACGGTACAGCGCTTCAAACACATAATTGTTGAATTGCCACGGGTCTGACTCACCGAAAGTTACGTTATAAGCGATCACCGCTAGCGCCCATAAGCACGGCCAGATGAAACAGATGATGAGTAGTTTTGGGACCCAGGAAGTAAGTTTCTTGAACGAAACCAGCACCCAAACAATCAAGAGGTTCCAGGCGACAAGGGCCCAGAAATAGAGCGGGTCAGCAAAAAATGGGGCCGCTTCCACAGCAATCCACATGCATCAAATATCTGAAACTACTCAATCTCGATTACCCTTTATCTCCCAAGGAAATACACTTCTCTATGAACTTCAGTGATGCGTCAATCACGGCCTCACTGTACCCGTCGCTGCTGATAGGGGCTTTGATTTTATTTGCCGGAGGACTAAGTTCGTTAATCACCTTATCTTCGATGAACCGTTGCACGAGTCTCCGCCTACCCAACCGATCTCCGCCTCTCGAGTAAAGAAATTGAGAAAGTGCATCTTGATCCGAAGCTTCATTGATTCGGATGTATTGAAATGAGAATCGATTTGAGATGCCCGCAGCATCTAGCTCGCTAAATTCCTCCCAACGATCGTTTGCGACCTTAACCCTATTTTCAAAAGTCGAGCATCGACCATCCCCCAGAAGATGTTGCAACCTCGATTTGTCATCGTTACTTGTTATGGAAAGAAGACTCACGCCAACGTTCTGAAAAAATTTTTCGTTACCCATAACTGGCAGGTAAACCTTTTTAAATTGATTTTTGTTGCGCTCCAAAAGGCGGCCAACTTCTTTCAAATTACGATCGGCTAGAAGGTCACCTAGTTTTGGATCTTTTTTTGCCGATAAGTTCGTAAAATTAGTCTCTTTGAATCGGCATGTGATGCTGGCTAAGTGTGTCCACCAACGGTCTCGAGCAACTCCAGAAGAGCCACAATAAGACCCTGCATAAAGTAACTCATCATCAAACCTGAAAAAATAAAGGCCGAAACCCCTATCGTTCCCAAAACGACGCTTCTTGGTTATCGCCATATTCATCAACGAAACAGAAGACTTGACTACTGGCTCAATGCAGAACAGTTCTCCGCAGGTATGCCGTGTAATCTCAACCATTATAAGATTTTATCCATAGCTCATGTTTACTCATCGTCCCAAATTCCAGTGAAATAGCGCTGGAAAAAATCACCACCGTTGTTTCTTTCGAGATAAATCATCCCTGCATTGCACATAGCGAGGCTCAGATCATAACCAATCTCAACTTGCTGACTCCTGTATCGAATAGAATGAAGTTCCATCTCCCCCCTGTCGGTAATGCTTGCGTCTGATTAATATACATGCACGTTGTCAAACTCAGAATCCAGGTCTAGGGATCGAGTCGTTAGTGTGATCTCTGACCAATTGAAATCATCTTCTGCCTCGATTTCACACCCAATTCACCCAGAGCCATATCGGTCTTACCCAAAACGACACCCTCAATGCTGGGGTCGGGATCTATAATGTTATGCTCGACGTACTCTTTTGCTACCAGCAACGCGTCCGCAGGAAATTCATCTTCATAATCGGGATGTCCAATTCTAAATTAATAACCTCAAAATCTGAGCCGTCAATAGAAGCGAAAACTTTTAACTCAGGATGGTCGGTACAGACCCCGAATGAAAAAGTTTGTGTAACGTCAGCCATCTCTTGGATGAACTCCCACGGAGGTAATCTACCGCGGTCTTTCGCCTTGAATTTTTCGTAACTTCTTGTTTCAGGTTGTAGACATACGACTGAACGACTGGGGAGTCGAAGCGTAACTTAACCTTTCTCATGTTGGGCTTATTCCTGCCTGAGAATTAATTCTCATAGCCATGGTGAATCCAGCCCAATAAACGACCTGATTTCTGGGTCTTTATGTAACGAAATATCGGGGAAATCCCAAAGGTTTACGCGATCAAAACCTGGGTCGTGACCCCATAGCTCATCATAGAGCGTCATCGCGTACATAACCAATTGCTTGTCTTTAGATACCCAGCTGTCCTTCAACGTGGAAAATACAAGAGCCTCTCCATCACTTAGATAAAGGATGGTTCTCGCGACATCCTTTCGTTGCTCTATTAGGTGTCCGAACCAGTCTTCCGAAATCACTTCTTCCCACGACACGTTAGGATCTTCAGGATTCAAATCGAATTGGTGTAGAAATTCTTCTTCAGTCATCACTAACTGCCTTGTGTTTTCTGTTCTACGCCCGAACATAAACAATCAAATACCCAATAACAAGCAGAGTGAGGCCATGGCATCGAGACACAGAGGTAGCTATGGCCCCAGCAATCCGGCTCCCTGCAAACTGCGTCGGACACGCATCGTAAACTTCGTGCGTTGCCAAAGCGCCTTACTAACGCTTATGCAGGGTTTGATATCAATTGTTTATAAAAAATGGCGTTGAAAAAATAAGATGTCGTTAACACGCTACTTAACAAAATCTAGATTCAAGTTGGCAATGGAATGTCCGACAAAGCTTTTCTACACGGGCAAAGAAAATGAGTACAAAAACACCAAAGGGGACGATGAATATCTAGAGTCACTCGCAGAGGGAGGCTATCAGGTTGGAAAGATGGCAATGCTGCTTTACCCTCATGGGGTAGAGATCAGAGCCAGAAGTAATCGGGCCTCGCTCTCAGAAACTTCCACCCTACTGCAGTCTCATGACTCGATCGTTCTGTTTGAACCGGCATTCGAATTTGAGGGACTACTCGTCCGAGTTGATATCTTTATCAAAAATGGAAACTCCATTGAACTGATCGAAGTCAAAGCCAAATCCTACGATTCTGAAAATCCTGATATCGAGGGCTCTCGAACGCTAATCAAGTCGGATATTCTTCCCTACATCGAAGACGCAGCATTTCAGAAATACGTGGTCTCCAATGCTTTACCAAAATGCTCGATCAATACGTTTCTCATGATGCCCGATAAGGCTAAAACCGCCAAGACTGATGGTCTAAATCAATGCTTCTTTATTGAAGAAAATAACGGTTTTAAAGAGGCCAACTGCACTGCTGAAGCCACCGAACAAACCAAGGCAAATGCCGCTCTTTTAACTAGAGTTCCTATCGATAAGTACATTGATATTGTGATGAGCAAGCCTCTTGTATACCCGGGCTCAGAAGCGAATACACAGAATTATCTTCCCGACCGAGCCTCAATTTGGGCTAAAGCCTATCGTGATGATTCACGGATCGATCCTCAGATTCATAAAGGGTGTAGCGAATGTGAATTCCGAGCGATCAAACAAGAGACCCTAAAAAGTGGCTATCACGAGTGTCTTCAACAATTCACGGGCTTGACTACCAAGGAAATAGATCAAGGAACAGTCCTGGATATTTGGAATTTCAGAAGAAAAGATGAACTCATCGCTCAAGGGGTTTTCAGAGTTCAGGACGCCAGCGACTTTATCAAGGTGAAAGCAAGTGAAAACGGTCTGAGCAACGCCGAGCGCCAGCGTCTCCAAATCGATGGGATCCCACCGAGCGATGACAGGGGCGGATTCTATTTTGACGCCGGATATTTCAGCCGCGAACGCAGTAATTGGCGTTATCCCTATCACATGATTGATTTCGAAACGTCGACCGTCGCCCTCCCCTTCTTCAAAGGCATGCGTCCATACGAACCCATCGCATTCCAGTTTTCTCATCATGTCATGCATGAAAACGGCCATATCGAGCATCGCAATCAGGCTCTTGTAACCGAACCTGGGGGCTTCCCCAACTTCAATTTTGTCCGCGCACTAAAAAATTCACTCGATACAGACGACGGTACGATTTTTAGATGGGCAACTCACGAAAATACGATTCTAAATAAAATCAAAGAGCAGCTTATCGAGCGCTCAGATGCTCCAAGTGATAAGCATGAGTTAATTCAGTTTATCGAATCGATTACAGATGATGCTGGACGATCGATGGTGGACCTCGAAAAAATAGCGCTACGCTGCTTCTTTCATCCCAATACAAACGGCCTGACCTCAATCAAAAAAGTGTTACCGGCTGTTCTCGGTGAATCCAAGCCTTTAAAAGATGAGTACTCGAAACCAATCGGTGAAACATCAACATTAACATCAACTAATTTTCCGGACTCGTTCATCTGGTACAGAGAAAGCGGCTCGGGAAATTTAGATCCCTACACCCTTCTAAGGTCATATACCTTAGAGCTTTTTCGAGATAGCGACTCAATTTCATCCCCTGAAAATGCAATAATCGCAGAGGGAGGTTCGGCTTCATTGGCTTATGCACGGCTCCAATCGAACGGACTTTCAGTGACTGAACGAAAACATATAGAAAACGCCTTACTGAGATATTGTGAGCTCGACACACTAGCAATGGCGATCATTTTAAAAGGTTGGATATCATGGGCTTAAATGCCTTCCGAAGAGAAAATAAGAATAAAAAATCGTATGTTTCCTTGTTCTTAAAAACATCGGTAAAAAGTAAATCTCAACAAAATATTAGAAATTAGCTTCATGAGATTGGAGAAAATACATTGTTAATCTCAACCATTCCTCCTAAATCCTTAAAAGCAATTTGCAATCAATGGAAGCAAGGAGACGACCTCCAAGAGCTAGTCGGTGGTCAGTTGTTCGCGACCGTTGAAGCAACAGGGTTCGAGGATCCCGACTATATTCATCTCAGAACATCGACCAGTATCACTCTAGAAGACTGCGCACTGATGCTATGGATTCAACAGCAAACTGACGAGCCGATCACGGTGGGGTGTCAGTGGGCCGGCGACTATCAGTGTGGAGCATTTGCTCTCACCAACGGTGTGTTTAAAGAGTTTACGGTCTCAACTGAGGCGCTGATGGATCTGCAAAAAGCCTTACTACTAGAGAATACTGGTACCTCAGAAATTGACGAACTACGCAAGCAGGGAAATTCTGAAGAGGAGATTGATGAGATCCTTTGGGATTGGTCAGACGACTACAGAGTAGAGGCACGCGACGGGTTACAGACCGCGTTCCTGCGTTCAGTTCATGACGGAAATAATGATCTAACCGACTACGCTTACTTTAAAATGCTGTCAGATCTTGGCTGTGAATGGCAAACCAATGACCTGCCTGACATGGCCACATCTGCAGGCCAGCTACTGGAACCAATTGACTACGACGACCCCGAGTACATCGACTCGATTTTTGGTCAGCAAAGCGATGAGTTTTGGAAACTACATCGCGATCGAATTCATGGGGTCCTCAGCAATCTCCCCGAAGAGCTCAAAGATCGGAAAGATTTATTCAAACAAATCATTCCAAATGTTGCGGCGTGGGTACTTGAATACGCTGGCCCCGAGGTCCGTTCGGACAAGGAAATCCTCATGCTTGCGATTGAGGCCGATATAACACATAACTATGCCCCATCCGCGTTGGAATATGCAGAAGAAGAAGTGTTTGATGACAGGGAGTTTTTAAAAGAGATCCTTACCCGACAAAAGAGTGAGTACTACAATCTTCCGCGAACCCTAAAGACTGATCGAGAACTACTTAAAATTGTCCTCAAGCAAGGCCTCGACTTACCTGAAGAGGCCTCAACGGACCGTGAATTGGTTGAGATCTACGTAGCTTCAGGCGAACGGTTTGTTTATAACCACATTCCTGAGCACTTAGCTTCCGATCCAGCGCTTGCGAAAATTTATATCCGTCATGGAGGAGACTATTTTTACCTTCCTGACACTCTGAAAACTAGCCGAGACACATTCATAAACTACCTATCCCATTACGACTTTGATCAAGATGATGACCTCCCAACGTTTGATTTGGAGCGGGCACTTGAAAACCATTTGCAGTTAGATGATTGGGATTCAGGGGCACTGACAATAGACTTTGTAAGGGCATGCCTCGATGTTACGCCACGGTTTTTCTGTATGTTAAATTATAGGCATCTGAAGCCCAATGACTGGCACCAACTAACCAAGGAGCATAGCTCAGTTGACTTCGGATCTCGGGCGCTACAACTCAACCTTGCTCTCACTCTCAAGAAAGAGTTCGACGACTCGACACTGTTTAATCATCTCAATAATCTGAGTATCGATAACGTTGAAAAACCAGAACTGAAGGAAGCGTTAGAGAGTGCGGCTATCGCCACACTGGAGCTAGAACTAAGCATCTTGGAGATGGAAAAGACCCCCGAAAACATTGAGCATGTACGGTCGATGCTAAAGGACGCGTTTAACGACTAGTGAGTCAACCTGAAAACCCTATCCATGGACTTTTTGAGAATTGTCCTTAGATCTTCCCTCTAATTCAGGTCTTCTCTTTCTTTCCTAAGGGCCTCAGCCATAGCTACCATATTCGACTCCTCGTAAAACGTCACCAGACGTTCTAAGGTCGCCACATAGCCACTGCATTCGTTCTCGTCTCGACAAAGGTCTCTGCGAATCCCCAAGCTCTCCTCGAGGAGCTTAAAACCAGCCATTCGATCTCCACCCAGGTAAACGTTGCTCCCCAATGCCATCAGCGCCGACGCTAGGTCACTGGGTTCCTGTTGTTCGCGATATTCCGAGACAACATCCTCGAGCAGTCCAATGCCCTTCTTGGGCCTGCCATAGTTTCGGTATAACACCCCGAGGCTCTGCTTACACCGGAGGACGTCCTCATCAGAGCTGCCATATACGTCCTCAAACAATTTGATCGCCTGCTCATAAGCGCGCCTCGATTGTTTGAACTGGTCAGCGTTCGCGTAGAGTCGGGCCAGATCCTCGTACGCGTTCGCCAATTCGTCAGCAGAGTCCTCGGGATCAGCCTCATAACTAGCGACCAGCTTCAGCTGAACTTTGATGGCCTCGCCAAAGCGCCCTTGACCTTTTAGGGCGGAGACGAGATTGTCAGCCAGGATCAGGGTCTTCGAATCAAGCCACCCGAGGGATCGAGATGAGACTCGAAGTAGTCGTTGCAGGCGGTCGATACCATCGCCTGCCCTACCGTTTTCGATCAGCGCCTGGGCATAGTTGTTCCCGGCTCGAATCGTTGCAGGGCTTGCCTGACCCAGTTTTTTGCCTCTAGCGTCATAGACGCTCCTCAAATACTCCAAGCCCTCGGCTACGTTATTATTTTCCAGCAACAGGAAAGCCAGCCTCGCAAGCCGCGTGAGAGTATCAGGGTGGTACTCACCGAGAGTCTCGTTACTAAGCTCCACAGATTTTCGAAGTAATTGTTCGCCCTCCGAGGTTTTATTGGCCTCGATCAGTAGGCCGGCGTGGAACGATAACGCAGACGCGTAGGCACCTGAGAGCTCCCCATAATGTTGTCGTCTGAGTATCAGGACCTGATCCGAAATCTCGATAGCCCCATCAATTTCGCCCATGACACTTTTGTGCCTCGCCAGCCCTAACATCGCGGTTAGTGTCCGTGGGTGATGAGGCCCTAGGATATCTCTGCGCGTCTCGTAACAATTTAAACGAAGATCTCCGATCTCCTCTTGATGCTTGTCGGATCCGATCCCGGTCAAACAAATCGCCAAGTTGTTTTGCGTTGTCGAGGTGTATACAGATCGCACCCCAAAAAGCTGCAGGCGGGACTCGAGCGCCAGCCGCAGGATTTTTTCTGCCCCGACATAGTCTTCAATTTCATTCAATCCCAGCCCCAGATTGTTCTGACTGGTCGCAGTGCGCTCGTGGCAGGTACCGAAAATCTCTTCTCTGATATCGATCGCCTCCGCTAGGCACTCGAGTGCTTCAGGAAACCGTCCCATGTCGGTGTACAAAGTACCTAGGTTGTTGAGATCAGTTGATACCTCCTCGGACCGAGGCCCGAATGCATCTCTGGAATTCCCAAGCTCCTCTAGGAGGATCGCTAAAGCGGTTTCAAAGTCATCCTGCTGCTGCAAGATATTAGAGTATCGAGTAGCTGCAACACAGGTATCCTTGTGGAACCTTCCCTTCTGCTCCTCAAGCAACTCAAAGCACTGTTTGGCTAACGGCGCCGCAGCGGTCCATTTCTCTGCAGCTACCAACAGGCCCACTAAGACTAAGCGGTCTGACGGAGACGTCTGTTGGCCTCCATGAGGCAAGTTGAGAGACATTAAGTACAGTTGATCCCAGGTCGCATTATCAAGTTGATTCCAGTACTCAATCACCACAAAGTTGTCGCTCAGATCCACCAGATCCGACAAGTACCTGAGGCTCAGGAGAAGTTTAGATGCGGCAACCCTGTCACCGACGGTAAGGAGGTGGGAGACGGTCCAGCGTGTCACGTAGGAATGATAACCAAACACAGATGGCGTAAATGTTGGCGCATCAACGCGGGCCGCCAGACTCCTATGAACAGTTAACAGTGACTTCTTCCTGTATTTTGCCATCTCCTATTTAAACATTTTCGCAAGGACCGAGACAGCGACACCTTGACCAGATCACGTCAACCATACCTAATACCTCAAGACTAAACATTCCAGTCTCTCGGTATCGAATAAAGAACCAGTGGGAAAACTGTCATCGTTGGTTGAAGGATGCGTCTGGGTCGCTCAAAACTTCATCGACAAAAATCTTGGCGTCTATGAGATTCGGGTGGTCCATCTCAGAGAAGCTGGAGGGACCACCCAACGACACCTCAGATAACACGTCGAAATGCAGGCAGAATGACTTGTGGACGGATTGAAATAGGCCCTCGTGCCCTAGGGCAAGTGTCCTTAATTCAGTGATCCCACCAAAGGCGGCGTCGTCGAGCCGATCCGGATCGTAGCAACTGACGCCGTAAGCCGAAAAAAACATCGATAACAACACACAGGTATCCCTGTCGACAGTCTCGAGGCTAAACTCGGGCACCTCTAGCTCAAGCGGTTCCTCCGCCAGAAGACCGCGAAGGTGTGAGTGAGAGACTAAAAGTTTTCCTACGATCGCTTGGTTACTTTTAATCCAACCGAGATCCTGTCTGTTCAGATAATCAAAAATCAACCGCGACAATTTCGGGTTGAGATCATAGTCGGCCGGGATGCTGTCGACCGACAAGGTTTCTAATGGCGCCGCTACTTTGGGTCTAAGATCTTCGGGGAATGAGTCATCAAACATGTCCTCGGTGTTGCAGTCTGGAGAAACTAGCCAGGACGATAGGTCACCCTCAAAACTCGCACCGGCAAACATCCCGGTCATATCCCTTACGTTTGAGACGTCCCACCAAGAAAGGTCACCGTCGAACCGCTCAAAGCGACAGTTGAACATATAACTCATGTCGCGGACATTCGACACATTCCAACCGGAGATGTCGCCGTTGAATAACGAGTCTACGAACATGCGGTGCATGTTGGTCACGGCCGACACGTCCCAGCCTGATATGTCCCCGTTAAACTGAGACGCCCAGAACATGTTGCTCATGTCAGCAACACTCGAGACATCCCACCCCGAAATATTACCATCAAATGGCGTCCCGTCGAACAGATGGTTCATATCAACCACGTTCGATACGTCCCACCCTGAGATATCGCCGTTAAATTGTGAATCACTAAATAGACTACTAAGGTCAGTGACGCCGGAAACATCGAGATGATTCAAGTCCGCAGATGCACCCTGAGTTTCAATTTCTTCTGCAACGATGGCACGTATGTTTGTGTCATCGCAGATAATCGTACTCGAGTGTGAAGCTACGAGACCAGACTTACTCCCTCCGTCTCGCCAGACAAATCCCTTGCTGCCAAAGAAGTCCATGGAGTGCTCGCCCATTTCTGGGTCGTATCTGTACAGCCATTCACGGGCTCGAAATTGGCTAAATGAAGGAGACGAGACCACAGTTTCTTTGCCGTCGATCAAGAATCCCATGATGGCGCTCTCGGCGTATCCGTACTCCTCAGTCCCGACAACCGCATCACCGTACGTTACCTCACCAACAAATCCATAGGCATCAACGTCGAAACATTTGATACGAAAATCGTCGGGCAACTGGTCAAGAGTGCATTCGATCTCGGTCTCTGAGACACCGTCTTCAAACTCTGTGTAAGCAACAATGGCGACCTGATCCTCAGTTGGATCAGGGAAAGTCGCATCGGAATGAATAACTAGCGTCTCGTACCAATAATCTGACTCAGCAAACGGATGGGTCTCGGGTAAAGCTTTCCGCCACGATTGCTCAACTCTTGCCCAAGTTTGTTCGGCGCTGTCAATCGAAATTTCTTGATTTGCGAATTTCAGTTTAATCGGGTAATTATAAACGCCGTCAAAGAAGAACCCGCGGGAGACTGAAATAGACTCATCACAGGTCTCCCTAATTTTAGACTCGATCCCCGTCTCGCCGTACTCACCAACTATCCGTTCAAATTCGGTGGCTGCGACATAAAACACGTCGCAGAGGATCCCTTTGCCACTCAATTCTATGATCATGACAGTCTCCGTTATCGTATGTTCTTGAGCACAACTGACGGCCTTGTCATGTCTGTTTCTTGATCGAACATACTCGTTTGTGTTTTAAACAACAAGTAGGCCATCTCATGCTGGGTGGAACCGTTTTTTGCATTGAAGAGACAAAACGAGAAAAGGAACGCCGAAACGACAATAGCGCTGGCCGTCAATACGTCCAATAAGAGGAAACTGGTACAATCCGAGCTAGTCGACTGGGCCTAATTGATTATCCAGCCAGATTTTTCACCCATTATCTCCGGGGTCTGAGAGCCAGCGGAGAACCTCGTTACCTGCTCCCGGATATACGAGTACAGTTCCTCGGTCGATATTTGACTATCTCGGTTTGCATCGGCGGCGCCTTCAAGACCCTTAAACAGAAAGTACGAAAAACGACCGTGGCGCACCTCATCGATCACGCCCGCTGTCTGATCCGATTCACCCGCATTAAAAACTACAAATTTATCCGGTACATCATCGTCTTGCACCCTAATCCCAAGCGGGCGAGCGGCTACCAACAGCTCCTCGCTACGCGTCGCACCAGAAAAGCAGCTATCGAAAAAAAACGTTGCCGAGCGTGGGTTCCATGCGCTGATCTCATTATAAAATCTCTCGCGACTGATCGTCGTATCATCCAAGAGAGTCACGTCGCCGTCATAGGGTACGATATAGGCAGACGACCCGTCAGTTGCGGGCATCCCATGACCAGCGTAGAAGACATACAGATCGGTCACGCCTGGATTGATAATTGTAGGTAACCAGACCTTGAGCGACCTGAGGATCCCTCGCTCCGACGCCTCAGCATTAGTCAAAACCATAGTTTTTTCAGCCGGGACGCCCAGCTTTTCGCGCGCAAAATCTGCGAAAGTCTCCGCATCTTTCGATGCGAACTTTGCTGGTGGCGAGGCCTCATAATTTTCTAAACCGATAATGAGCGCCGCCCGATTGGGGGAAATTTGCTGCTTAGGTCCCACAAGCGGATTAACTAAAGCGAGACGTTCTCTACGAGGCTCTTGAGCCAGACGCTTCATTATCACTTTCTGAGTCGCAGCCAGCCCAACATAATCGACAGCCTCAATAACTACCTCCTTGCCGGATGGTGGTACGTAGGTCGAGTACTCAAACGTGCCGGCCGAACTCAATCTCACGGATCTCCCGTCTATTCGAAACTCAGCGATACCCGAATGATCAGTGACCTGACCACGCAACTTTCCGCGGACGCTCGGCGTCGCGTTGAATTGTACCGAAATTACTGGTGGAGTGGTGTCTGCGTTGAAGATCGCATCTTCTGAAGCCGCCGAAAGTTGGGCCTCTAAAGATGAAAGAAATCCTTGCTGTAACTTGGCCAGACTTTCGTCGGCGGGCTCCGATCGCTGTTGAGGCTCAAAGAGAGAAACCAGAGTCTGCTTTTTTTGTAACTTACCATCCCACGAACCCTTCTCGGTATAGTTACCATTGTTTTCCCTGACAAACCAACGTCCCTCAAAACTCCGCCAGTTATCGGACGAGATCAGCTCAACTTTCCCCTGCCCGAACTCGTCCTCCCATTTCCCTGTCAGCCGATCATCTAGGGCAGAAGTGTTCGGAAAGCTATAAATTCCCAAAGACTTCGAACTGTCCGGATTCTCAATCTCGTAGTAGCCCGTGAGACTTTCTCCAAAGCGCCCCAGAAATGATCGATTTGAAAAAGATTGCCCGCACAGGAACCCGTCGGTTTGATTGCAGTCATTCGAGTAGTCGTAGAAGCCAGAGTATTCAGCCCTTCTGTCTAGGCGATCAATTTCACTCTTCAGTTTGCTTATTTCTCGTCTACGCTGTCGTGAGTCGGGGCTATTTATTGCGCTTAAACGTTCAGCGGCCTGCTTATTACCCTGATCTGCAGATAACTTATACAAACGAATAGCTTCTGCGGTATCTAACCTTACTCCTAGTCCCTTCTCGTATGCGGTACCCAAGTAATATTGAGCTCTCGCGTCACCTCGATCGGCCGCTAATCGAAAAAGCTTTGAGGCCCGGACAAGGTCTTGACTTGTGCCGCGTCCATAAAGAAGCATAAAACCAAGATTTGTGTGCGCCACCGCATTGTTGTCAGCTTCCGCCACCGCCAGTTCATACCATCGAACGGCTTCCGATAAGTTTCTGCGAACACCAAATCCATTTTCATACATGTAGCCGAGGTTATTTTTAGCGCTCGACTGTCCACGTTGGGCGGCTAGCTCTTTAAAAATTGGAAGAGCCTCACCGTACCGTTCACCTTCAAGGGCCTGATAACCTTGATCAAATTTAGAGGTACATCCGAGTAGAATCACACAGAACAATGCGATCAAGCTCTGAAAGCAAAAACGGGAGACAGTCACCAGCGCTCCAAACCGATTGTTGAACACACCCGATCATTCATGCGAAAAACAAAATCACGGATTTCGGTTCCTAAATTTTGTTCCTCTGTCAGGAACGACAAAGGTTCAAGTAACCCCTCAACATTTTTGTGGAAGAGTAGACGTTTGGGCGGACATATTCCAACATAATCTAGATATGCGTAGTTCATGGAGGCCGATAATCCCAGTGAAACGACCGCGATAGCCAAAAACTCTTTGACCATAAACCACCCGATGACTTATTCGATCTACAAATCTAAACTAGTGTTAATGGTATGGTCTAATGACCTAAATTAAAGTTGCTTGAATTGAGTATCAAAGAAATGGCAAACACATGTTCCCGTTGTCAAACATACGTTGCATCAGGTAGGACCTACTGCGATGCACATTATCAGGAAGCGATGGCCGATTACCAAATCGAGTACGCCAATTATCAGAATGCGCTCCAACAATACTATGCGGATGTGGAAACCTGGAACGAAATGAGCGTCGAAGAACGAAACACATACCACGAAATAGCGGAGGAGGAGTCGCTTAGTGGTATCGCAATTTTTGCGGGATTAGCACTCGGAGGAGGCTTTTGGTTCTTTAAGCAGGACGAAATACCTTGGTGGATCGGAGCACTGGTCACAACTTTTTCTGCGGTCGTTTTTTATATAGGCCGAAATTTGTTTAGCAAATTATTGAGGGGGACGTTGTACGGTGTCTTATGGGCATTCGGTCTAATCGTCACAGGCTGGATTATCGAAGCGTGTTTAGTTTGGTTGGAGATTGGCTTTTCAATTATGGAAACCGCCGGAGATCCAAACGTATTAGTCCACACTGGGCTAGCAGTCGTCGGTCTTCTGATCGGCCTCTGGAACGAATTCACTGGTGCGCACCATGCCTACGGTGGACCGGTAGCCCCGGTCGAACCAAGCCGACCGTCGCCATAATAGATACTCTGCGTCAGACCTAAATATAAGCGTAATCCTTGCGGTAATTTTTGCCGCATTCTTACTCGTCAACCTGTTTTCAGCGATCGAAATAATCCGGTAGGCGAAAAAGCGCTGTTGAGTAATTTAGCGAGCATACAAAAAACCTCTTACCTGGGCTCAATTAGTTGTTACCACTCATAGAAAAACTCGTCTATGGGCTGGATATATGCCAGCAAAGGATTCCATTTACTAGCATAGCCTACACGGCGAATGAGTCCCCAGCTTCTTTAGCGTGCGCGTTCGTTTGGCGAGTTATCGATCCAACACATGCTTGCTACCGGGACCAGTCCGTTGGCTCTCTACCTGCAAATTCAAAAATTCAGCCGCTAGGATGTTATGTAACTGGTTCATCAAAACATTCGATCTACAATTCTTGCGTTGCTTATTCATCGCAATTAAGTCGAGCCTAGAGATCCGCGATACTGGACTCGAGTTCTTTTGTCCGAAGACAGACGGTCTAAAGTATCTTCAGATTCAACCAGTGCCGTGTCCGACTGGACTTTCTCGAGATCATCAACCATGTTTTGATAATCCAGCTACCCGATGGTGATCGACTGCTCTAAAACGAGGGAAAACTGATTAGTATGTGATTAACGCCATTCCAAGCAATGCGATTAACACAAAAGATTCGAATCCGAATAGAGCAGTAAATAAGCATTGAGACACCGATAAACGAAATCATGTCGGTCACTGTTGGCCGAACACCCGGTTCGAGGCTCTGATACAACAGCAGTGCTCCGATACTTAAACCAACGATCGCAGCCGTTTTTTCGAGAAACCATGCCACTTTGTAGGTTCGTTCGCCGTAGTTTTCTAACTGATTAATCACGACCCCGCCTCATTCATCTTATGAACGTTTTTAACGAAGCCACAGATACCCGGTATGATTCCATGGTTAATTATTGGGATTATTATGTCAGCTTTTTTTCGATACGTTATCTTGCCCCTCTGTTTATGGTGGTTGATTACTGGCGGGTACGAGACACTAATGCCGGAGTCCACTGAAGACTCTGACCACAAGATAGATGCTCCAGTTCCGGCTGAGTCTGCACGAGAACGCGAAATTGCAAGGATCGAACCCCAGAAAATCGTCAAAAGAGAATACGTGGAGCCAACCGTCGGAACCAAATCAACCAAAGTACCCGATAATCTCCCGGGTTTTGCACAGGAATGCCAGAAGCTTACCTCCAAATTGTTGAACGCGGAGACCAACACTAGCATTGTTCAAATTGAGACTCTCAAGGAATGGACATCGTGCGAATCGAGCGAGGAAGTCAAACAACGGCTACTTCGTTATAGCTTGGTCAATTCTCGGCGGACCAAATCATTCGAAACAGCGCTTGAGATCTCGTTACTTTACAAAACGATGCTTCCGAACGATCCTTTTCCACTCTTTGAGGACGCAGAAACTTTTGCGGTACAGGGACTATCTAAACAATCACTTGAATCCTTTATTACCGGATTTAAGATGTCTCGATCGAAGTCAGAGATTAATCCTCAATATTTTATGACCGCTCTAAAATCCATGCAGCGGCTCGGCCTGATTTGTGAGCAACAACAATTACTGACGTCAATGCTGGCATTGAACCAACTAAATGCGGAAGTGAAGCGTTCTATCACTAATCAAATTCAGATACTCAACCCAAAATGTCGATGATCTTTTCGATCTCACGGCCCCATCGGTTGTTTCAAAGGCGTCACTGATCTCCCACTAAGAACGCACGGAAACGATCATGAAACAGACCGTATCGGTCACCATCGTACCGGAGCAATTTCCCTGCCTGAACGCGCATCAGAGCAATGTCGACCGGATAAAGCACTCGTTCTGGTAGCAATTCATGATGATTAAAGTAATTCGCAAAGAATTCGTCGTCGCCTAGATCGAACATTAAGGCCAACGCCAATAAAAGACGATGCAGTAAAAAATTGTTGTCATCAGGTAATTGAAGCCAAATCTCGTCGAAGGCGTCCTCGAGTGAGGCCGGCAAAGTTTCCGGGCGGGTTAGGTCTGACCGGCCGTCGCGAATCGATTGTGCAACGAATCTTAGGAAGAAAGGATCGGCTCCTTGTTGCCGAGTATTTGCAGTCGACCAAATTTGCTGGATAGTGCGCTCAGGCACTGTCTCATCTTGGGCCAGCTGCCCTAAAAATATGCTGACATCGTTACGAGTCAGACCACCAAGAGGGTCCGCTGTCTTAAATTGGTACCTGTTCAGATCACTCACGTGCCTTATACTATCTTCTAGTGCTGGGTTTGATCCTGTTTCATCAATGCGATAACTGATGATAATTCGAATCTTAGGCGGTAAGAAATCTGGCAGAAAC